>JAEENW010000215.1 GCA_016283945.1 Bacillota bacterium | reverse complement strand
CTTTCACCTCAGCGCGCTCAGCAGCGCCGCCAGCACTGCGGCGGGAACGGTCGCGGTATCGTATTCGCTGGGGGATATGAGCTCGGTGAAGGCCCCGGCCGCGGCTCCTATAAGGGCCGCGGGGAGCGCCCTGCCTGGCTCGATCCCGCAGAAGAGCGTAAAGAAGGCCGCGCCGAAGGCAAGTCCCGCGGCGAAGTCCGCGAGCGTCCCCTCGAGCGTCTTCTTTCCGCCCGAAAAGCCGATGTTCAGCCTGTGCCTGCCGAAGGGTATGCCCACGAGAGCGGCAGCGGCGTCGCCCGTTCCCCAGATGAGGACCGCTCCGGCGGCCGCTTCCCTGTGCCCGAAGAGTCCCCAGCCGGCGGCGGAGACCGCCGCGACGGTGAAGAACAGGAGCAAAAGGCTGAGCTTGACCTCGCCGGGCTCCTTCTCCACGAAGAAATCGGTGTATCTACGGCTTCCCTCGAAGGCGGCGAGGATCGGGTAGATCAGCAGCGCCACGGCCATGAAGCAGAGCGCGGGCGCCTGCCAGATCTCCGCGGCGAGTATGGTCAGGCACGCGCTGCTGAACGCGACCATGTGCAGGAGCTTCCTGAACACGTAGGGCTTTGGCTTCAGCAGGGCGCGCGCGGCGAGCAGGGCCGCGAGGCACGGCAGTATATATCTTCCCAGGCTGTCCATGCAGCCGAGGGCGGCTTTCAGGTAAAAGGAGAGCGGGACTTCGGACATCACAGCACCCTGTACGACGCGACGGTCACGGCCGCGTAGAAGATGAGCATGCCGGTGAATATCAGCGCCTGCTTGAGGCGGTGCTCCGTGAGCAGCCCGACGAACTCGCGCACGGCGGCGTTCGGCCAGAACCACCACCTGGTCTTCGCGCCCATGCCCTGGGCGCGCATCTTGACGCGCCTGGCGCAGAGGCCGCTCCTGAATACGTGGTAATTCGTGGTCGAGAAGGCTATCTTCGCGTCCGGCCGGAGCAGGCCGCGCTCCGCGAGCCTCTCCTTGGAGAACTTCATGTTCTCGAAGGTGCTCGTCGAGCGGTCCTCCTCGATGATCATCTCCTCCGGAACGCCCTGCTCCATGAGATAGCGCTTCATGCAGGCGCTCTCGGAGATGGGCTCGTTCGGTCCCTTCCCGCCGGAGGTGACGAAGTACATGTCCTTCCCGCCCTGCTCCTTCTGGGCGCGGGCGAATCCGAGCGCCCGGTCTATCCTTCCGCGCAGCAGCGGGGTCGGAGTCCCGTCCTGCCTCATGCCGCAGCCGAGTATGATGACGGCGTCCTTGTCCTTTTCTGGCTCGTAGCGCGCTACGAGCAGGGCCGAGATGATGGTCCCGACTATCATGCACTCGAAGTAGAGGTAGACGGCGGCCATTAGGTTCGCCGCGACGTCATGTATCATGACCTCGTACTCGCTGCCCATCGCGTAATAGTCGAAGCGAAAGATCGCCAGAGGCGCCGCGACGACCAGGAACGCGAGGATTATGCCGAGAATGTTGACGAATCTGCGGCCCTCGTGCCTTATGAGGGCGATGTTCGAGATAAAAAGCGCGAGCGCGAACAGCAGGATGAAGGGCGAGGTGTATACCATGTAGTTCATCGCCGAGCTCCTGAGCACGTGCAACATGCGCTCCGTCTCGCTGAAGCCGTTGTCAAGGTATAGCGCCTGCCGGAGGGTGATGAACATCGCGAGCACCGCGGCCGAGAATATGGCGAAGCCCGAGTAGTAGATGGAGTTGTAGGAATAGGGGTTGTAGCGGAGCTGCCTGAAGAACGCCCTCACGAGCAGGACTATGACGAGCGCCGTGTAGGCGATGAGCAGCGTGTTCACCGCGAGCTCGGGAAAGTCCCCCTGCGCCCTGTCCATGAAAAAGACCGCGGCAAGCACCGCGCAGCTCAGCGCGGCGATGTTGTAAAGCTTCGGTTTTTTGTTCAGCGTGTCGAATCTCATGGCGTGCGTGTCCTTACCGCTCATTATACACGGAAACAGGCTCCGGCGCTCCCGTCAGAGATAAAAAGCGGGCCTGCGCGCGGCTTTTGAGCGTAAAAAACGCCTCCGGGAGCGTTCCCGGAAGCGTTCTGGCTTCGAACTGAACTGTTTAGCTGTTCTTGTCCGCGTCGAAAGGCAGCAGAGCCACGGTCCTGGCCCTCTTGATAGCCTTTACGATCTCCCTCTGGTGCATCGCGCAGGCGCCGGTCACCCTTCTGGGAAGGATCTTGCCGCGCTCGGTGATGTACTTCTTGAGGTTCTCGGTGTCCTTGTAGTCTACCGTAAGAGTCTTGTCGGCGCAGTACTGGCACACCTTTTTCTTGTGCATTCCGCCGCCGAAGCTCTTCTTCTTAAAATTATCTCTTTCCATCGCTTATCTCCTAATCTAAAGAATCTAGAACGGGATATCGTCGTCCGTCAGCTTGCTGAAGCCGGGGATCGGTTCATCCTGCTCTGTCCCGGAATTTGAATAGGAAGAATTGCCGCTGCGGTCCCCCCTGTCGAGGAACTCCACCCTGTCAGCGATAATGTCAGTGGTGTAGACCTTCTGGCCGTCTCTCTCGTAGCTTCCGGTCTGGATGCGTCCGGTGATGCCCACCAGGCGACCCTTGGTCATGTACTTCTCTACGAGCTCGGCGGTCTTGCCGAAGCAGACGATGCTGGGGAAATCAGCTCCCCTGTCCTCGCCGTTGCGGTCCTTGCCTCTGTCGATGGCAATGGTGAATCTGCATACCGCGGTCTGAGACGCGGCTCCGTAACTAGTGGACGGATCTCTGGTCAATCTTCCGATCAGCTGTACTGAATTCATAATGAACTCCTTTTCTACTCATCCTTGTTAACGATGATGTGTCTCATGCAGCTATCCGAGATCCTGAGCCTTCTATCCAGTTCCTTCGGAAGAGCGGGGCCAGCGGTGAACTGCATCACCACGTAGTAACCTTCGGTCTTCTTCTGAATAGGATAAGCAAGCTTTCTGAGTCCCCACTCGTTCACCTCAGTGACCTCGCCGTCAGCCGCGATGATGCCCTTAACGGTATCGACGGCAGCGGTCTTCGCGGTCTCCTCGAGGGTCGGGTCGAGAACGAAGAGCAGCTCGTACTTATTCATGTCTTCACCTCCCTGTGGTCATAATGGCTGCGATTTGCGCGCAGCAGAGAAATATCCGCCATATGCGAATGCCTTGATATTATATATGCGCGTACGTTCGAATGCAAGCGCTTTTTGCGGCAGTTTCAAAGCTTTTCGGGGCCGCGGCGCGGCTTCGGAAGCTCCCGGGGCGAGGAAAGGCTTTCAGTACACGCGGCCGGGGGCTGAAAGCCCTCCGCGAGGCGCGGAAACGGTCGTTTACTGGTCCTTGCGCTTCCTTCCGAGGTACTCGTCGAGCTGCTTCTTGACGTCGTCGGGCATCTCGCGTCCCACCGGGCAGGCGGGAGCGCCGATGAACCTGAGCGCGAAGGCCGAGAGGAAGTCGATGTCCTTCTCGAGCTGCGGCATGGACATGACCTCCATGGTGTCGTAGCGGCCGTGGATCGTCGCCTGGTTGGCGGTCGCGATCCTCGCGAAGGAGACCGCGGGAACGCCCTTGTCCGCGAAGGGCGTGGAATCGCTGGAATACACGCCGCTTCTGGCCTCGATGCTCCAGCCCTCGAGCACGCTGTAGTATTTGATGAAGTCGACCAGCTGCTTCTCGGCGCTGACGACAGCGATGAACTTGCCCATGGCGGAGCCTATCATGTCGAGGTTGATGTTGAGGGCGACCTTGCCGAGCTCAGCCTCGTGAGCCGCGACGTAGGCCTTGGAGCCGAGCAGGCCCCTCTCCTCGCTTCCGCAGAACACCAGGCGCACGCCGTATCTGAGCTTTTTATCCCTGGAGGCCTTGGCCGCGGCCTCGAGCATGCCCAGGATGCCGACGCAGCCGCTCATGTTGTCCCAGACTCCGGGCGAGAGCGGGGTCGAATCGTAGTGGGCGGTGAGGACGATCCACTCGTCGCTCTCTCCGGGAAGCTCCGCGACGACGTTGTGGGACTCTCCGGTGTATTCCTTCTGCTCGACGCGGATCTCGATCTCCTTCGGGGCGGCCTTGACGAGCTTCGCGGCGTCCTTCGCGTTGACGTTGACTCCGAGTATCTTCCTGCCCTCGGCCAGATCGGCCCTTACAGCCCTGCTGTCGATATCGCGGTCGGCATAGCGCACGTTTCCGTCGTAGGTGATGAAGCCCAGCGCGCCGGCGTCCACGATATCCTTGTAGGGGAAGAGGCCGAGGTAGCCGTCGACCATCACGATCTTGCCCTTCGCCTCGGCGAGCGAGGCCTTGTCGAGATGCGGGAGGTAGAGGAACTGCGCCTTGACGCTGCCGCTGCCGCAGAGCTTGTAGCCGGTGCAGGGCACGTCGCTGCCGTCCGCCTTCAGAGAGGCGAAGCTCACGTCGCCGGTCTCCACTCCGAAGGACTCGAGGCGCGCCTTGACGCCGAGCTCCTCGCAGCGGGCGGCGAGGTATTCGGCCGCTTCCTTCTCCTGCGCGGTGCAGCTGACGCGGGTATGGGCCATGTCAGTGAGGATCTTCTTCATCTGCTTCTTGTTCATTTCGTTCTCCTTTATTCATAGATCGGTGATCGGGTTGACGGGTCGGTGTCTGGCGGTGCCAGCGTGGTAAACGCTCGTTCAGCGCGTTCTGCGTAAACGCTCGTTTACGCCGCAAAAGCATTGATATTGCACAGTTTTCGCGGCCTTCCTGCAGGCATGCGGCGAGGTGGGACAGGCGTTCACTCCTTCGCCGCGGCGGCGCGCTTCCTCATATATTCCACCGTGCGGTGAAGCACTCCGGTCTGCGCGAGCTTGTCCGCGTTGCCCCTGAAGTCCAGGCCGTAGCGCTCGCCTAGATCATCGAGCAGGCTGCCTAGCTGCTCGTCCGGTTGCGCCGCGTCCGAGAAGACGTCGTCGAAGCTGAGCTGCAGCGCGAGCTCCGGCGAGAGGTCGTATATGCCCACGCCTATGAGCCGGATCGGGCGCCTCTCGACGAGGCTCAGCATGTCCGAGGCGTGCGCGAAGATCTCCGCGGGATGGTCGGCGGAGCGGACCT
>JAEENW010000214.1 GCA_016283945.1 Bacillota bacterium | reverse complement strand
CACCCATCTCTTTTTATTAGTGGAGGATCATCTATGGATAAGTACGTCAACGATCTTTCAGCCCTGGTGGATGCCAAGGCCTCCGAGCTCAGCGACATCTCGGATCAGGTCTGGGGCTTCGCCGAGTCACGCTTTCAGGAGTTCAAGTCCTTCGAACTGCAGGCCTCGTACATGGAGAAGCAGCATTTCAAAGTAACCCGCGGAATAGGCGGCGAAGACACCGCTTTCGTCGCCGAGTTCGGCAGTGGCAAGCCGGTCATCGGACTGCTCGGGGAGTATGATGGACTCGATGGGCTCTCACAGGAGGCCGATGTCGCGGAGAAGAAGCCGATAGTTCCGGGTGGAGTTGGCCACGGCTGCGGTCACAACATGCTTGGCACAGCCTGCCTCGGCGCCGCCGTAGCGGTCAAGGAATACCTCGAGAAGAACGACATACAGGGCACCGTCAGGTATTACGGCTGCCCGGCTGAGGAGAATGCGGGCGGCAAGGCATACCTCGTCCGCGAGGGCTGCTTCGATGACGTTGACGCCTGTATCACCTGGCATCCCGGCTGGCTCACCTACGTGACCAGGCACGATATGCTCGCCAACTTCCGCATATTCTACACGTTCCACGGGCTCTCCAGCCACGCCGCGGGAGCGCCGCAGCTCGGCCGTTCGGCTCTCGACGCCGTTGAGCTTATGGATGTGGGCGTCAACTACATGAGGGAGCACATGATCGATGAGGCGAGGATACACTATGCCATCACCAACACCGGCGGTACCGCTCCGAACGTAGTCCAGAGCGAGGCGCAGGTGCTCTATGCCATCAGAGCCCCGAGGGTCACCCAGGTCAAGGAACTCGCTGCCCGCGTCAGTGACTGCGCGAGAGGAGCCGCTTTAATGACCGGCACGACCGTAGATATCAAACAAGTAGCTGCATATTCCGACCTCATTCACAACGAGACGCTAAACCTGCTCGTGGAGAAGCATATGAAGGAGATCTATCCCATAGGCTTCACAGAAGAGGATAAGGAATACGCCAGGAAGTTCACCGCCGTCATCTCCGACATGGACAGAGCAGGCCTGAAACGCCTCGCCGAGTACGTGGCGGGCAGGACTGGTGCAGAGAAGTTCATCGAGGACAATCCGATCATCGACCAGATCGTATCCGGCAAGCCGCCCATGGGAGCAGGATCTACCGACGTCGGCGACGTCTCCTGGAAAGTGCCCACCTGCCAGTTCAACGCCAACACCTGGGCTCCAGGAACTCCGGCTCACGCCTGGCAGGCCGTAGCTCAGGGCAAGGGACCCATCGCCCACAAGGTCATGCTCGCCTCTGCCAAGATCATGGCGGCGTCCGTTTGGGATCTCTTCCTGCATCCCGAGGCCGTCGAAGAGGCCAAAAAGGAGCACGCTGAAGTGCTAGGCGGAGAAATATACCCCGATCCGCTTCCGCCTGACGCCAAGCCCGGGATCTGGGACTGATCCTGAGCTGCAGCGCGCAATGCCCGGGATTCCGGATCGATGCGCGGCTTAAGCGCCCGGCACCGCCCGGATCATGCTGAAAGAAAAGAGCTCCCTCGAAAACCTTCGGGGGAGCTTTTCATGTCATTCGCTCTGTGAAGATCGTTGCCTACAGCTCGTCTGCTATGCCGCTCAGCGACTCGGAGAGCGCCGCCGCCCATGCTTCTGGGCTGTCGATACCGGCGTCGAACACGGTCTCGCCGCCTATGATGGTCCTTTTCGCCTTGAGAGCCTTGAAGGCCTCTGCGGTGTTCGCGAGCCTCGGGTCGCTGCTGAAGAGGGCAAAGTCCGCTGCCATTCCCTCGGCTATGCGCCCAATGAGGCCCTGCGCTCCGATGAAGCGGGCGTTGTCCTCTGTCATGGCGACCACGGCGTCCATGCCGCTGGTCTTGAGCTCGCCGGGGTGGGAGAGGCTTCCCTCCTGGACCTTGCCGGTGAAGATCATGCTGCGTTCGCTCATGCTCAGATCCTGGTCGTGCAGGACGCTGAAGGAGAGCCTGGGGTAGGAGTCGGAGAGATTTCCGAGTATGTCGATGGCGAGTATGGCGCTCTGGCGGTCCATGGCCTCGATCCTGACGTTGTAGCCCTTGTCCGCGAGCTCCTCACAGAGTGACTTTAGGTATCCGATCTCAAGGAAGGAGACGCTGCTTTCGTCGGAGCTGAGCCTTATGCTTATGTTCTGGAAGTTGATGAGCCCGCCGAGCTCCATGCAGGCGGTGCGGTCCCTGTTCATCGCGTAGATGACCGAGGGCTGCATGAGCTGCCTGTACATCCTCATCGAGCCGTAGTAGCGCTGCTTGACGAGCCCGCTTCCGTAGCACTCGGTGAGAACGCTGCGGTATATCCTGTCGAAGTAGCTGTTCGCGGGGTTGCCGAGCAGGGCGGTGAAGCCCCTGGACGCGAGCGCGTAGGCGTTGGCGAAGAGCTTCTTTGACACCGAGTCGTAGTCTATCGAGAAGACCGTGTCCATCGCGAAGTCGGGGGTGATCGCGGGCAGCCCGAGCTCTCCGGCCCTTGACCTCACGAGCTCGAGCGCGGCGCTGTTGAGCAGTATGTTGATCCCGTCCTCTGCTATGATGCAGACCGGAACGCTTCCGCTGACCTCGTCGAGAGCCGCCGTGAAGGAGCTCTTCTCCTGCCCCTCCTCGGCCTCGCCGCGCCTCAGGATGTCCATCCCGCAGCCGACCGCGAGGCAGTACTCCGCCGCCGGGTTAGAGGCGAGGTAAGCCATGACCTCGCTGCATATCTTAGCCTGCGAGGCTCCGGGGCTCAGCGTGAACCAGGCTCCGTCGAGAGCAGCCTTCGAGGGATCCGCGAAGGGATCGATGAAGCCCGCGCAGAGGTAGCCGTCCAGCTCGATCCTCTCGGTATCGGGCCCGATCAGATCCTCAGCCTCTCCGGCTGTCCCTATGAAGCTGATGATTCCGTCCTTTACCGCTATGGCGTCGCAGCCCGCGAGCTCCTCGTCGGGCGTCACTATGTTCCCGCATACGAAGACCTTGTCCGCGTAGTTGTTCCTCTTGAATAGGCGGCTGAAGAGTCCCATGATCCGTTCCTTTCCCGCGCATATATGCACAGCTTAATTATCGGACGAGGCAGCGCAAAAGTCAATCGGGAGACGTCCGGGGCGGGCTGCCTGGCGCTCTCAAATCACGGTGCGAAATACACCCGCGTGTGGTATACTCTTGCCGTAAACAGAGACCGTTCTGAAAGGGGACTTATACCATGAAGAAGCTCATAAAGAACTGCAGCGTCCTGCTCCGCCGCGGGCCTACCGACTATACAGTCATCACGGACGCCCGCGTCGGGATCGACGGGGACAGCATCTGCTGCGTGGAGTGGCCCGAGGGAAAGCTCGACGGCGGCTGCCAGGCAGAGAGCTGCTCCGCTCCGGGGAGCTGCTGCGGCGGATCCGCTTACGATCAGGTGATCGACGCCGGCGGTGCCCTCGTGATGCCGGGCCTGGTGAACGCGCACGGGCACGCGGCGATGACGCTGCTGCGCTGCGTGGGGGGCGGCCTGCCTCTGCAGCGCTGGCTTGAGGAAGCCATATTCCCGGTCGAGGCTGTGCTGAAGCCTGAGGACGTAGCCGCGGGGACCGAGATGGCCATGCTCGAGATGCTCTCGACCGGCACGACCTGCTTCTCCGAGATGTACGACTTCCCGGACGCCGACTTCGAGGTGATAAGGCGCTCCGGCATGAGGGCTAACGTGAGCCGCGTAGGGCTCTGCTTCGACCCGGAGCTCGACCCGAAGGACTGGCCCAGGACCCGCGAGTGCGTCGAGTTCGTGGATACCCACAGGGATCCCGCGGACAGGGTGCGCGCGGAGTTCTGCTTCCACTCCGAATACCTCACGACCGAAAGATTCGTCAGGGCGATCCAGCCTGAGATTGCGGCGCGCCCAGGCGTCACGCTCAACATACACCTCTCCGAGACCGCGAAGGAGCACGAGGAGTGCATAGGTCGCCACGGGCTCACCCCGGCCGAGTACTTCGAGAAGCTCGGCGTGCTCGGGCCGAACTGCCTGCTCGCGCACTGCGTTTGGGTGGAGGACTCCGACCTCGAGATCATAGCGAGGACCGGGGCCAGCATCATCCACAATCCGAGCAGCAACATGAAGCTCGGCAGCGGCTTCGCGCCGGTCGCTCAGGCGCTGGACATGGGGATCAACGTAGCGCTCGGCACCGACGGGACCGCGAGCAACGACGACCTCGACATGTTCGAAGAGATGCGCCTCGCGGCGCTCATCCACAAGGGCGAGGAGAACGATCCGACCCTGCTGAGCGCCGGGCAGCTTCTCGACATGGCGACCGTAAACGGCGCTAAGGCCATGGGAAGGCGCGACACCGGCGCCATCGCTCCGGGCATGAAGGCCGACCTGATCCTGCTCGACCTCAGCGGCCCGCACATGCAGGGGCCCTGGCTCGCGGAGGGCGGGGCGCTGCCTCCCGAGGCGCTGGTATACTGCGCCAAGGGCAGCGACGTGCTCATGACCATGGTCGGTGGCGACGTGCTCTACGACCGCGGCCGCTTCCTGACCATAGACAGGGACCGCGTCTACGCGGACTTCGCGGCCAGCCTCAGGGGCATAGCGGAGCGCATGAAGGAGAGATAGAGCTGCAGAGAACAGGAGCCGCGGGCGGAGACGTCCGCGGCTGAAATTTTGTCAAGCCCGCCTACTTGACAAAGTTTCCGTCCTGCTGTATATTCTTCTCCGTTATGAGAAACGGGAGCTTGGAAAAACGCCGCGAGGCGAGCCTGCTCTGCGATCTCTACGGAAGCCTCCTCACCGAGAGGCAAAGGGAGATCGTCAGGCTCTACTGCGATGAGGACCTGACCCTCGCCGAAATAGGCGAGAATCTGGGCATATCGCGCCAGGCCGCGTCTGACGCCCTGAGGAAGGCCGTGCAGTCGCTGCGCGGCTACGAGGAGAAGCTCGGACTCATGAAGGCGGAAGCCTCTGAGGGAGAGGGCTCCTCCGTGGAAAGCTAGGAGAGACAGATGGCATTCGAGGGACTTTCCGAAAAGCTGAACAGGACTTTCAAGAAGCTCACCGGCAAGGGCGTGCTCTCTGAGGCGGACATCGATCAGGCGATGCGCGAGGTGCGCCTCGCACTGCTCGAGGCCGACGTCAACTACAAGGTCGTCAAGGAGTTCGTGGCCGACGTCAAGCAGAAGGCGCTGGGCGAGGACGTGATGAAGAGCCTCACTCCGGGGCAGATGGTCATCAAGATCGTCCGCGACGAGCTTGTCTCGCTCATGGGCGGGACCGGAAGCCGCCTGACCTACTCGAGCTCGGGCTTCACGACCGTCATGCTCGTGGGTCTGCAGGGTACAGGTAAGACCACCTCTGCCGCCAAGCTAGCGCTCTACCTCCGCAAGGAGGGTAAGAAGCCGATGCTCGCCGCCTGCGACATCTACCGCCCGGCAGCCATAGACCAGCTGGAGATCGTCGGAAGGCAGGTCGACGTGCCCGTCTACTCCGACCGCGACAGCCGCGACCCCGTCGCCATAGCCGCGGCGGCAAAGCGCGAGGCAGAGAGAAAGGGCCTGAACGTCCTGATCGTCGATACAGCGGGACGCCTGCACGTGGACGGTGAGCTCATGGACGAGCTCGTCCGCATGAAGGCTGAGCTCAAGCCCCACGAGATACTGCTCGTCGTAGACGCCATGACGGGACAGGACGCCGTGACGGCCGCGGAGGCCTTCCACGGAGCTCTGGGCATCGACGGCATCATAATGACCAAGCTCGACGGAGACACCAGAGGCGGCGCCGCTCTCTCGGTCAAGTCCGTCACCGGCAGGCCGATCAAGTTCGTCGGCTCCGGCGAAAAGCTCGAGGCTCTCGAGGCCTTCCATCCCGACAGGATGGCGAACCGCATACTCGGCATGGGAGACGTGGTCTCCCTGATCGAGAAGGCGCAGGAGAGCTACGACGCCGAGAAGGCCGAGGAGCTTGAGAAGAAGCTCGCCAAGAACAAGTTCGACCTCGAGGACTTCCTCGATCAGTTCGGACAGATCAGGAACATGGGCGGCCTCGGCAAGATGCTGGAGATGATCCCCGGCATGGGCCGCGTGAGCGACGACCAGGTCGACGCCGGGGAGCGCGAGTTCAAGACCATGGAGGCGATAATACGCTCCATGACCCCGGAGGAGAGAAAGAACCCCCAGCTGCTCAACGCGAGCAGGAGAAAGAGGATAGCCGCGGGCTCGGGCACGACCGTCACCAAGGTCAACCAGCTCATAAACAGGTTCGAGGACGCGCGCAAGCTCATAAAGCAGGTAAACAGCGGAAAATTTCAAAAGCGCTTCGGGCGCATGAAGTTCCCCGGTTTATAGATAAAACTATTCAGGGCGGAGCCCGGAGCATCATTACAGGAGGAAAACAAAAAATGGTCAAGATCAGACTCAGAAGGATGGGAGCCAAGAAGAATCCCTTCTACAGGATCGTAGTTGCTGACAGCAGAGTACAGAGAGACGGAGAGCCCATCGCCGAGCTCGGAACCTACAACACTCTCGCCGACCCCGCCGAGATCAACATCGATGTAGAGGCCGCCAAGAAGTGGCTCGCCAACGGCGCCAAGCCGACCGACACCGTCCGCGCCATCCTCAAGAAGGCCGGAGCCATCCAGTAACGGGGGCGACATGCAGAGCTTGATAGAGACTATCGCGAAGGCGCTGGTCGAGGATCCGGATCAGGTAGCCGTCCGCCTCGTTGAGGAGAAGGGCGACGAGATGATCGTGGAGCTCAAGGTCAGCGAGCGCGACATGGGCAAGGTCATCGGCAAGCAGGGCCGCATAGCCAAGGCGCTGCGCACCGTTGTCAAGGCCGCTGCCACCAAGCAGAACAAAAAGGTGACGGTGGAGATCGTATCATAATGAAAGACATGATCGGACTGGGCCGTATAACGGCTCCGGTAGGGATCAAGGGAGAAGTACGCGTCTATCCATACACAGATGAACAGGCGCGTTTTTCTGCTGTGGAAAAGGTCTATCTGGGGGAGCGCGCCCTCAGGATAGAAAAGGTCCGCTACCAGAAGGACATGGTCGTCCTCAAGCTCGAGGGCGTGGACAACAGAAACGCCGCCGAGGCTCTGAGGAACGCCGAGCTCTCGCTCCCCAGGGAGGAGATGTACGAGATGGACGAGGACAGCTATCTCGTGGACGACCTCATCGGGATCAGGGCGGTCCTGGAGGACGGGACCCCGGTCGGGGTGCTGAAGAGCGTCCTGCCGAACCCCGCGCACGATCTCTACGAGATCGAAAAGCCCGACGGGAGCAGCTTCCTGCTCCCCGCGGTCAAGGCATTCATAGTCTCGGTGGACACCGGGGCGGGGATCATGACCGTAAGGCTTATCGAGGGACTGGGCTGAAGAAGCGATGAAGATCGAGATACTCACGCAGTTCATGGAGATGTTCGGACCGGTCCTGGGAGGGAGCATACTCGGGAGGGCGGCCGAAAAGGGCCTGATCGAGACGGAGCTCATCGACATCCGGGACTGGTCCTTGGACAAACACAGAAAGACGGACGACGCGCCGTTCGGAGGCGGGGCCGGCATGCTCATGATGCCGCAGCCCGCTTTTGACGCGCTCGATTCCGTCGGGGCCCGCGAAAAGCGCTGCATCTACATGTCGCCGCGCGGAAGGGTCATGGACGAGGAGCTCATAAGAGAGCTCGCGGCCTCTGACGGCTTCGTGCTGCTCTGCGGCCACTACGAGGGCGTCGACCAGCGCATACTCGACGCCTACGGCTTCGAGGAGGTCTCGATAGGGGACTACGTGCTCACCGGGGGCGAGCTGCCCGCGATGGTGCTCATAGACGCCGTGGCGAGGCTCATTCCGGGGGTGCTGGGAAGCAGCGAGTCGCTCTCCGAGGAGTCCATATACAGCGGCCTTCTGGAGTACGACCAGTACACCAAGCCGCGCGAATACGCCGGCATGGAGGTGCCCGAGGTGCTCTTCGGGGGAAACCACAGGCTCATACACCTGTGGCAGTTCGAGCGCTCGCTCAGGATAACGAAGGAGAGGCGCCCGGACCTCTTCGAGCGCTGGCTCGCCTCTCACCGGGAATTGACCAAGGAAGAAAAACGCATACTACATGATGTGCTTTCTGAAGCTTAGCAGTTGAAGATGTAGTATCGCTGTGTTAATATATATGCTATGAAAGAAGCGAAAAAGAGGAAGATCTATGTCGCTTTGGGGATCGTCTTTCTGGCAGCGGTCGCCGGGCTCTACTCCTACCTCTATCTCATACCGAGCATAACGGACGCCCTGACTCCCACCGTTACCGTGGAGTACGGGCAGCTTCAGACCGTCGAGGTCGCGTGGTGCACGGTGGTCAGGGAGGAGACCGTGGTCTACGCGCAGGAGGCCGGAGAGGTCAGCTACTACGCGCAGGAGACCGAGAAGACGAGGAAGGGGACCAAGGTCCTCGATATCTACCCGCCTGGCTCCACCGGATCGGCTTACACCGCGTCCGTGACCGGCTTCGTGAGCTACTATCTGGACGGCTACGAGGATTTCTTCAAGCCCGACAGCATGGCCTCCCTGAACGGGGAGATACTCAGGAGCACGTCCCTGACGCCTAAGCGCACCGAGCGCCAGAGCGCGGAAAAGGGCGACGCGCTCTTCAAGCTCATCACGAGCGACATCTGGTACATGGTGCTCTCCGTCCCCGAGGAGGAGAAGCCTGCCTACAGGCTGAACAGCACCGTTACCGTGGAGTTTGCCGAGGGCAGCGTCAAGGCGTCGGTGTCCGAGGTCTATGACAGGGCCGGAGACGTTCTGGTCATCCTCAAGACCAACCGCTTCTTCCCGGAGTTCGCCCGTATAAGGCAGCAGGACGTGAAGATAATCACGAGCGACTACACGGGGCTCATACTTCCCGAGAGCGCGCTGGCGCGCGAGGGGGAGGAGACCGGGGCATACGTGCAGTCCGTCGACGGGAGCTACCGCTTCGTACCCGTCGAGGTGCTTACGCAGAGCGGAGGACAGGTCTTAGTGAGCGCTGACGGAGGTCTGAGGATCTACGACACCGTGCTGCGCAATGTGGATAACGATCAGGAGGAATGACATGGGCTTTTTGCAGAAGATCAAGGACATCGCTGGTATCGAGGATATCGAAGACGATGATGAGATAGAAGAAGAAACGTCGATGACCAAGTACGAGCCGCGCAGCGAGAGGACCGCTCCCGCGGCGAGGCCGGCCATGCAGAGGCCCGAGGCGGCCGCTCCCCAGGCAGCGCGCCCCGCGGCGACCGCGAGCCGCTTCACCCAGACCGCTCAGCTGAAGATGGTGGTCATTGAGCCGCAGAGCTTCGACGAGAGCCCCAGGCTCGTTGACAGCCTCAAGGCCAAGAAGCCGGTCATCATCAATCTCGAGAACCTCGAGACCGACGTCGCCAGGAAGATATTCGACTTCCTCTCCGGCGCCACCTACGCCCTCAACGGCAATGTCCGCAAGGTCGCGAACAACATCTTCGTGTTCGCCCCCGAGAACGTCGAGGTTACGATGAACCAGAAGCCGAGCGCTCAGGCGCAGCAGGAGCAGAGCCCCTGGAAGTAAGCCTTTCGCCGGGGAAGGAGTAAGCCATGATCACAGCACAGGAGATCAGAGAAAAGGAATTCACCAAGGCCGTGCGCGGGTACGGAGTCGAGGAGGTAGACGCCTTCCTTGACCGCATCTGCGAGGACCTTGAGAGATACGCCGCCGACTGCTCGCGCCTCAGCGAGGAGAACGCCGCGCTCAAGGAGCAGATCGAGAGATACAAGGCCCAGGAGGGCGCCATGCTCACCACCCTTGAGACCGCGAAGTCCCTCATGAGCGACATCTCCGCCAGCGCGGAGAAGAGAGCGGGCATACTGCTCAAGAACGCCGAGCTCGACGCGGACCTCAAGCTGCGCAAGGCCACCGAGGAGGTCGAAAAGCTCAGGAACGAGCAGGACATCCTCACCAGGAAGGTCAGCAGCATCAAGACCAGGCTCAAGAGCCTGCTCGAGGGCGAGCTCAAGCACATCGACGAGATCACCGATGACATCGTCACCGAGTTCTCCATGAGCGAGAGGCCCCGCGGACTCGGGGAGGACAGCGCCTTCTCGAGGACCGATCCCTTCCTCAAGCAGCTCGAGGACGATCTTTCCTCAGAGCCCGAGGACCTGCTCAGGCCCGCGGACATCGACACCGATCTGACCAGGACCCGCGTAGTCAGGGGCTGACATGTTCCCCCTGATCTTTCTCGGGAGCTTCGGGATCGATCTTCTGACCAAGCTGATCGTAAGCCGCAGCATGGAGCTCGGACAGGAGATAGTGCTCATAAAGCCGGTCCTGTCGCTGAACTACGTCCTGAACTACGGCGCGGCCTACAACCTCTTCGAGGGAAGCTCCTGGGTGCTGATACCTGTCACGGCGGCGATGATAGCCGTTCTGCTCTGGTACTACAGGGGACATAAGGAGGAGTTCCCGCCGCTCGAGAGGGCGGCCTTCGCGATGCTCCTCGGAGGAGGAGCGGGGAACCTCTTCAGCAGGCTCACCGCCGGCTATGTGGTCGACTTCATAGACATACACATCATCCCCATCTTCAACGCCGCGGACATATTCATCTGCTGCGGCTGCGCTCTTCTCCTGCTCTGCGAGTTCTTCCCGCGGGGCGCCAAGGGTGGATCGGCCGAAAAGGACGGAACCGATGAGCGAAGCTGAGAGATACATATTCGAAATAGACGAGGAGCACGCTGGGCTTAGGGCCGACAGCGTGCTTTCTTCGCTCCTCGAGGACTGCTCGAGGAACTACATACAGAAGCTCATAGCCTCGGGAGCAGTCACGCTCGACGGCGCTCCGCTCGCCTCCAAGAAGGAGAAGCTGAGCGCGGGGCAGAGCGTGAGCGTGCTCATCCCGGAGCCCGAGCCCTGCGAGGCGCAGCCTGAGGACATACCCTTGGACGTTGTCTACGAGGACGCGGACCTCATAGTCGTGAACAAGCCCAAGGGCATGGTCGTGCACCCGGCCGCGGGCAACGCGAACGGCACCCTCGTCAACGCGCTGCTCTTCCATTGCGGGAGCCTTTCATCCGTGAACGGGGTCAGCCGCCCCGGCATAGTGCACAGGATAGACAAGGACACCTCGGGCCTTCTGGTCTGCGCCAAGAGCGACGCCGCCCACAGGGGTCTGAGCGTGCAGCTCGCTGAGCACAGCATGACCAGGCGCTACCGCGCGGTATGCTTCGGGGAGCTCAGGGAGGAGCGGGGGACCGTCGTGGGCCCGATAGGGCGCGACCCCAAAAACCGCCTCAAAATGGCCATCGTTCAGGGCGGAAAGGACGCGGTCACCCACTGGAGCGTTTTGACGCGCCTGAGGGGCTTTACGGAGCTCACAGCGGTACTCGAGACTGGGAGGACGCACCAGATAAGGGTGCACATGGCCTCCATACACCATCCGCTGCTCGGGGACCTGATCTACGGCCCCGCGAAGCAGCCGTATAAGCTGAACGGGCAGATGCTGCACGCCGGAGTCCTGGGCTTCGTGCACCCAGTCACGGGACAGTACATGGAGTTCGAGGCCGAGCCGCCCGCTGAATACACCGAAACTCTGGAAAAGCTGAAGAGGAGGGGATGACATGCCCAAGAGAGAACTGAAGCCAGCGACCATGCTCTACCCGCTGCCCGCCGTCATGGTCAGCTGCGGCAGCATGGAGGAATCGAACATAATAACCATAGGCTGGACGGGGATAATCTGCTCCGAGCCGCCGAGGACTTATATAAGCGTGATGCCCAGGCGCTTTTCGCACGACATCATCGAGGAGAGCCGCGAGTTCGTCATAAACCTCACGACTAAGGATCTGGCCCGCGCGACCGACTACTGCGGCTGCACGAGCGGCTCCAAGATCGATAAATTCAAAGAGACCGGGCTGACAAAGCTCAAGGCGCCGCATCTGAAGGACTGCCCGATGATAGAGGAGTCCCCGGTGAACCTCGAGTGCAGGGTGTTCCAGGTGGAGAGACTCGGCAGCCACGACATGTACATGGCCGACATAGTCGGGGTGCACGTGAACGAGGATCTAATAGACGACGAGGGCCGCGCCGCGATAGAGAAGTCCGGGCTCATATCCTACTTCCACGGGCACTACTACGGCCTGAGGAAGGAGAGCCTCGGCCGCTTCGGCTGGTCCGTGATGAAGAAAAAGACCAGGAAGAGGCTCGCCGCGAAGAAGGATCAGAAGAAGCAGGAGTAGGCAGCATGTGGCCGAACTACGAATTCACCGTGCCTGAGAGCAAGAGGGTGCGCTACATAATCCATTCCGACGCCAAAAACGAGGCTGACGACCAGTTCACGATCGCTCACGCCCTCATGACCGGGCTGCTCGACGTGAGGGGCATAGTAGCCGCGCATTTCTCGCGCTTCGGAGACGCGCGCTTCGGGGCCGGGATGACGCCGCGGGCGAGCATGGACGAGATAGAGAAGATTCTGGAGCTCATGGGGCTTGAGGGGCGCTTCCCACTCGCTTTGGGAGCCGCGGGACCTCTGCCAGATGAAAAGACCCCCGCCGTTAGCGAGGGCGCCGAGATGATAATAAGAGAGGCGATGAGGGAAGACGCGAGACCGCTCTTCATAGGGCTTCAGGGCTCCCTTACGGACCTCGCGAGCGCCATCCTGATGGAGCCGCGCGTCTGTTCGCGCATGACCGCGGTGTGGGTCGGAGGCGGGAAGTATCCGGAAGGAGGCCTCGAGTTCAACGCCGTGCAGGACGTGAACGCGGTCAACGTCGTCTTCGCTTCCGATATGCCTCTGTGGCAGATCCCCTCCGATGTGTACAAGACCTTTACCGTGAGCCTCGCCGAGCTTCAGTACAGAGTCGGGCGCTTCGGCCGCATAGGGCGCTACCTGCTGTCGCAGATGGATGAGCTGAACGATCTCAGAAAGGACAGGCTGCTGTGGCCTCACGGAGAGACATGGAATCTCGGAGACGAGGGCGCCATAGCGCCTCTTCTCGAGGACTGGGAGAAGACCGGGCAGTACGTCATGACGGATCCGCCCCGCATGGAGCCCGAGACCTGCAGATATCTGCCCGGAAACGGTGGAAGGAAGATCAGGGTATACAGGGAGCTCAACTCCAGGCTCGTGCTCGAGGACCTGTTCTGCAAGCTGGCGATCAACTTCCCCGGGAGGGACAGCTGAGGGGCGCTTCACCGCCCCGCGGTAAGAGCCGCGTCCCGGCGCCCGGGATTGCGGGGCCTCATTCGCCTGCAGTCTCCAGGGCTTCCCTGAGAAAACCGAATACCGCGCCGTAGTAGCGCTCGGGATCCTTCTCGGCGCTCTGGGCGTGACCGGCTCCCTCTATTAGGAGGGAGTCCTTTTTTTCGCTCCCGCAGGCCTCGAAGAGCTTCTCCATGTCCGAGGCGGGGACCATGAGGTCCTCCGAGCCGTGGATGAAGAGGGCGGGGATGCGGACGTCAGGCGCGGCCCTGAGAGCCGACGCCTCGCTGAGGAAGTATCCCGCCTGGGGCTTCATCAGGAGTCCCGCGGTATCGATCAGGCCGAAGCTCGGAAGCCCGGTCCAGTCGCGGATCTTTCTCTTGAAGAGGGCGGACGCGTCGCAGAAGGCGCAGTCGGAGACGACGGCGCGGACGTTTTCCGGAAGCCCGGGCGAAGCCGCGAGCATTATAGCGGCGCTTCCTCCCATGGACTGGCCGTAGAGCACTATGTCTCTGCAGGAGAAGTTGCTTTGAAGGGCTCTGAGCCAGTCGAGCAGGTCGGAGCGATCGAGCACGCCGAGGCCTATGTATCTTCCGCCGCTCTCGCCCTGGGCCCTGAGGTCGGGCACGAGGACGCTGTAGCCCTCGAGGTAGAAGCGGTAGGCGTGCTGGTAGAGCTCCTCCTTCCAGCCTGTGTAGCCGTGGAGGAGTATCGCCCAGGGAGCATCCGCGTCGTCCTGGATGAAGGCGGCAGCTATGAGCTCCGTGCCGTCTGAGGCGGCCATGCGGTACTTGATCACTCCCTTTTCCCTGAGCCAGAGCGTGGCGTCCGAGAGCTGGGCCTTCCTGGTCTCGACTATGTCGTCGGTATAGACCATCTCGGAGTAGCCCTTGTCCGTGAAGTCAGAGAAGGCGTCGAGCCTCTCCATGAACGACGGGGCGAGGGCCGCTTGCAGAGTGATCTCCGCTGCGATAAGATATATTAGCAGGAGCGCCGCGGCTGTCCAGGCTGTTTTGCGTCTCTTGGTCTTTCTCAAGGTGATATCGGGCCGCGGCTCGTCCGCGGATGACGGCGCGGCACCTGCCGCGCGGGGTATGCGACGCGGCTCACGCCGCGGGAGGTTTATATGAACGTCAGAATTCTTCAGCTCATAGAGGGCGCCAAGCAGGCCAGGGGCCTCACCGTCATCATAGACGTCTTCAGGGCGTTCAGCCTTGAGGCTTATCTCATGGACGCCGGCGCGGAAAGGATATATCCCATAGGCGAGGCGGAGAAGGTCTTCGCGCTCAAGGCCGAGCATCCGGACTGGATCGCCATAGGCGAGCGCGGCGGAAAGAAGCTCGACGGGATGGACTTTGGCAACTCCCCCTCGTCCTTCGAGGGCATGGATCTGACCGGCAGGGTCTGTCTGCACACCACGAGCGCGGGCACCCAGGGCATCGCGAACGCGAAGGGCGCGAGCGAGATCATCACCGGCAGCCTCGTTAACGCGAAGGCGATAGCCCGATATATACAGGCGAGCGGCGCCGAAGAGGTGTCGCTGGTCGCGATGGGACTCTCGGGCGGAAGGGAGACCGAGGAGGACACCCTCTGCGCGGAGTACATCAAGTGCCTGCTCGAGGGCGGGACCATGGATCTCGCGGAGCCCATCGAATCGCTGAAGCATACCTCGGGCGCCAAGTTCTTCGATCCCGAGAGGGCGGAGATATTCCCGACCAGGGACTTCGAGCTCTGCACCATGCCCGACCGCTTCGACTTCGTGCTGAAGGTCGAGAGGGACGGGGACGGCGCAGGTTACATAAAGAAGATTCCGGTATAGCGCGGACGGGGCGGCTGCCGCCTCCACTCATCAGCGCTTTTTCAGCTCGTCCGGGTCCTTCGGATCCACCCAGACAGTGCGGTTGTTCGTGAAGATGACCATGCCCGGCCTCGCGCCAGCCGGCTTCTTCACGTACTTCAGCGGGACGTAGTCCACGGGGACGTTCTGCGAGTCCTGCCCCTTGGAGAACCAGGCGGCGACAGAAGCCGCCTCGTAGATCTCCTCGGCTGACGGCTCCCCGCCTCCGAGCAGCAGCACCGCGTGCGAGCCCGGAATGTCCTTGGTGTGCAGCCACAGGTCGCCCCTCTGGCCGAGCTTGAAGGTGATATAGTCGTTCTCAGCGCTGCTGCGGCCCACGAGAAGGGTCCTGCCGCTGCTGAGCGTTATCCTGCGGGGCTTCGGCCCCTGTTTTTTATTTCTCTGGGAGACCTTGCGCAGCCTTATGAAGCCCGCCGCGGCGAGCTCCGCGCGTATGAGGTCGAGTTCCTCGCCCGTCCTCGCGCCTGCGGTGAGGCCCCGCAGCGACTCAAGCCACTCTATGGTCCTCCCGCATTCCTCGAGCTGGGAGGCCTTTTCCTTGGCTGCGGTCTTCGCCTTCGCGTAGCGCTTATAGTAGTTCTGAGCGTTCTTTGCCGCCGAGAAGCGCTCGTCGAGCTCTATCTCGACCTCGCTGCCGTCGTAGTAGGAGATGACCTTCAGCTTCCTGTCGCCCGGCTTTGCCAGGTGAAGGTTCGCACTGAGCAGCTCGCCCTTGAGCCTGTAGATGTCGGCGTCCTCGGCCTTTCTGAGCTCGTCGAGGAGCTTGGCCTTCTTGTGGAGCTGCTTTTCGCTGAGCCCCTTTATGAGCTTGTCGAGGTCGTAGGACCTCTGCAGCTGCTTGTTGCTGTCGCTGCGGTTGGAGTAGAACCAGTCGAGGGCTGCGTCCAGGCTGTCAAAATCGACGCGCTTGAGCCCCGAATAGACGCTGAGCGGTATCACGTGAACGTCCTTCGGGCTTCCGTCCGGGGCGAGCCATACCGCCGGCCTGAGCTCCCCGCTCTCTATCCTGCGCCTGATCTCCATG
>JAEENW010000213.1 GCA_016283945.1 Bacillota bacterium | reverse complement strand
CCCCGTGTTGTAGGAGAAGTCGCCGGCCTTGTAGCCGCGCTCCTTGGCGCCAGCGCTCCTCGCGTAGATCTTCCTGAGCTCGTCGTGCACGTTCGCGTAGGTGGCGACGGTGGAGCGCACGTTGATGCCTATGGGATCGGCGTCAATCAGCCTGAGGCGGGCTATCCCGGGCGCCCCAACCGAGAGGACATGCTCCGGAAGCGGCTTTCCCCTGACCGCGGCGTCCACGCCGGGCACGAGGCTCTCGAGTATGAGCGTGGTCTTGCCCGAGCCCGAGACTCCTGTCACGGCGGTGAGCCTGCCCTTGGGTATCCTCACGCTGAGCGGCTTGACGGTGTGTATGCTCGAGGTGCTGAGGCGTATCTCTCCCTCCGAGAAGAGTCCGCTCCCAGGCGTCCGCTCCCTGACCGGGGCGGCCTTTCCCGCGAGAAACGGCGCGATCTTCGACGCTTCGCTGCCGATGATATCCGCGGCGCTGCCCTGCGCGATGACCCTGCCTCCGCCAGCGCCGGCTCCCGGCCCCATCTCTATGATGTGGGAAGCCTCGCCGAGTATCTGTACGTCGTGATCGACGAGCAGCACCGAGTTCCCGTCGGATACGAGGTCGCGCATGACCGCCGCGAGGCCCTCGATGTTCGATGGATGGAGTCCTATGGACGGCTCGTCGAGCACGTAGAGCACGCCTGTTGTGCGGTTCCTAACCGCCCTCGCGAGCTGCATGCGCTGCCGCTCTCCGGTGGAGAGGGTCGCGGCCGCCCTGTCGAGCGAAAGATAGGAGAGCCCGAGCTCGGTCAGGCGCCGGGCGTTCTGCAGGAATGAATCGCAGATGCTCTCCGCCATCGGGCGCATATCCTCCGGAAGCGAGGCAGGCACCCTGCCCACCCATTCGGTGATCTCCCTCAGGGTCATGCGGCAGGCCTCGTCTATGGATATGCCCATGAGCCTGGGCGCCCTCGCCTCCTCTGAGAAGCGCGTCCCGCCGCAGTCCGGGCAGATCTCGGTCTTGAGGAACTTCTCGACCCGCTTCATGCCCTTCTCGTCCTTGACCTTAGCCAGCGCGTTTCGCACGGTCTCCTCGGCGCTGTAGTAGGTGAAGTCCATCTCGCCCGCGCTGACGCTCTCGCTGCTCTTGGCCTTGTAGAATATGTGCTTCTTGACCTTGGGGCCGTCGTAGACTATCTCCTTCTCCTCATCCGTGAGATCCCTGAACGGCACGTCGGTGCGCACGCCCATGGCACGGCAGACGTCGGTCATGAGCGACCACATGAGGCTGTTCCAAGGCGCTACGGCGCCCCCGTCTATGGTGAGGCTCTCGTCCGGTATGAGGGTGCTGCGGTCCACGGTCCTTATGGTTCCCGTCCCTCCGCAGCGCCTGCAGGCTCCTCCGCTGTTGAACGCGAGGTCCTCGGCTCCCGGAGCGTAGAAGCGCGCTCCGCACTCCAGGCAGACCAGCTCCTGCCCAGCCGCGACAGCGATCGAGGGCTTCAGGTAATGCCCGTTCGGGCAGCGGTGGCTCGCGAGCCTAGAGTACATGAGCCTCAGGCTGTTCAGAAGCTCGGTCCCGGTGCCGAAGGTCGAGCGTATCCCGCCCGCCGCCGGCCTCTGGTGCAGAGCCAGCGACGCAGGCACGTAAAGCACCTCGTCCACGTCAGCCTTTGAGGCCATGGTCATGCGCCTTCTCGTGTAGGTCGAGAGCGAGTCGAGATAGCGCCTTGAGCCCTCGGCGTAAAGCACCCCGAGGGCAAGCGAAGACTTGCCGGAGCCTGAGACTCCGGCAATGCCCACTATCTCCCCGAGGGGGACGTCTACGTCTATGTTTTTCAGATTGTGGACCCTCGCCCCGCGGACGAGTATCCTGTCAGGAGCTGTTATATCAGCCATGGGGCTCCTCTCCCCGCGCCGCCCGCGGAGCCTGCGCGCCGCGGCTTGCGCCGGAATCTTACTCTATCCAGTGTATCCTGCTCTCGTCGAAGCGGTCCGCCTGCTCCTTCTCCTCGGCCGGATAGCCGAACGGGACGAGCGCGAAGGCAGTCATCTCCTCCTCGTCTATGCCCAGTATCATATCCACGGCCGTGATCCTCTCCTCCTGAGGAGCGATGCCGAGCCAGACTCCTCCGAGTCCCAGGGATACGAGCTCGAGCAGTATGTTCTCGGTAGCAATCGAAAGATCGACTATCCCGTAGGAGGGATACTTGGCGCCGTTCTTTCTGATGCAGGGGACGAGCACCGCCGGCGCGTTCGCCGCCGGCTTCGCGTATGGGCTCACCCTGGAGAGCTGATCTATCTTCTCCCTGTTGGTGACTACTATGAACTCCCAGGGCTGCTGGTTGCCGGCCGAGGGCGCCGCCATGGCGGCTCTAAGGACCTGAAGGACCTTTTCCTTCTCCACAGGCTTCTTCTCGAACTGCCTGATGCTCACTCTCTTGAAGATCTCGTTCATGCTGCCTCTCCTTTCATGTCATCGCCTTAAGCGTTTGCTCTGCTATCCTCTTCTCTCGTCGCGTAAAGGCCTGTCCCAGAACACTGTTCCGCCGGCCTCCTCCGCGAGGGCGTCGATCTCCACGGGAAGCCTCTCGAGCAGGACAGCCTCGCGCTTTTTGGAGCGCCTGCCCTTCGCCTCGTAGAGCGGCCTGCTGAAGTACGCGTCGTAGGATACCGCGAAGTCGTCCTCGCTGTCGTGAGGGAAAAAGTTCACGGCGGCCTCGTAGCGTATGAAGCCCGCCTCCGAATCCGAGACCAGCTTCACGAGCGCGGCGTGCCTCATGCGGCCGTTCGCCTCGCACTCTGCCTCGTAGTATCTCTCGTAAACGTCGACCGTTGCCATACAGGCTCCTTTCCCGGGTCCCGCGCATGGGGATTCCGATCGCCCCGCGGCGCGAAAAAAGCTCCCGCTTACGGGAGCAATTATACACCATTTACGATACCGAATGCGATAGAACCGAAGACTGTCGCGGCGGGTGGCGCGAGGAGGGGATCCCCGCGGCCGAGGAGCGCCTGCACCGCAGGCCGTGGGGATACTGAGCGACAGGACCCGTCACACAGTCTTATATTCAATTATTCCGACGCCTTGAAATTGTACACGGGCACTATCCTCTCGAGTATCCTCGCGGTGGGCCCGATCTGCGACACTATCGCCTCCATGGGCTTATACGCCATGGGCGACTCGTCTATGGTATCCAGGCTCACGCAGCTGCTGTAGATCCCGCGCATCTGCTCGCGGTACTCCTCGAGCGCGAGCCCGTCTGACGCGGCGCGGCGGCTCATGAGCCTTCCGGCGCCGTGGGGCGCGGAAAAGTTCCACTCTTCGTTTCCGAGACCCTCGCAGACGAGGCTACCGTCCCTCATGTTGATGGGGATGAGCAGCTTCTCGCCCTTCCTGGCGGAGACCGAGCCCTTGCGGAGTATCATGCTCTCGGTATCGATGTAGTTGTGCACGGTGGTGAAGCGCTCGAGCTCGCCCCAGCCCATCCCCTCGAGTATAGCGGCGGTCATCGCCTGCCTGTTGAGCGCGGCGAAGCGCTGGACTATCCTCATGTCGTGGATGTAGTCCTCGAAGAGCTGCCCCTGCACGTAGGCGAGCTCTCTGGGAACGCCCTCGGGCCTGCTGGCCTTCGCCTCGCGCACGGCGCTCTCGATCTCGCTGAAGCGTCCTTCCGCCTTGAGCCGGTCGATGAGCTCCTCGATCTGGCGGTAAGAGCTTCCGGAGAGCTCCTTCATGGCCTCTTCCTGATAGAAGCCCGCGACCTCGAGGCCGAGATGCCTGCTTCCGGAGTGAACGACGAGCCAGTAAGCCCCGTCGCTGCCGCGGTCGATCTCGATGAAGTGGTTTCCTCCCCCGAGGCTGCCTATGCTCCTAAAGGCCCGGGGCATGTCGCAGCGCTTCGCGCATCTGAGCTCTTCTATCCCGGCTTCCGGGGCAAGGGGGTGGGCTTCCTCCCTGACGTCCCTGCCGAAGGGTATGCTGCTCCTGATGAGTCCGTCGAGCCTGCCGAAGTCTATGGGAGCGGGCGCGCCGGGCTCTGCTGAGCCCGAGTATCCGGGTATATCAAGCCTTACGCTCTCCATGCCGCAGCCTATGTCGACACCGACCATGCCGGGCACCACCTTGTCCCTGATGGTCATGGTGGTCCCTATGGTGCAGCCCATGCCGGCGTGTACGTCGGGCATTATCCTGATCCTGCTGCCCTCGAAGGGCTCGAAATCGCAGACCGCCTGTATCTGGCGCGCCGCGCTCTCCTCGAGTATCTCGGTGTAGCAGACAGCGGTATTGTATCTTCCTCTGATCTCGACCATTCCGGTCTCCTTTCCGCGCCCCGCGTGCGGCTCGCTGGCGGCAGCCGCGGGCGCTCTTTACGAACAGATCATAGACGAAACGCGGATTATAATCTCGGAAAAAAAGTTGCGGACTCCTGCCGGGAGTCCGCACGCTTATAAACCGGGGCTTTCAAATACTGCCGGCCATGCCCGGCTCAGTTCTCGCGCGGCGCTCTGTCCAGCTCGGCCTGCGCCCTGAGCCTCGCCCTGATGAGCTCGATGAAGCTGTCAGGGGAGACTACCCTTATCATGGGGCCGAACGAGAGTATCCTGATGAGTATCTCGGCCTCGTCCTGAGCCCGGTAGCGCAGAGTCACCCTGTAGAGCTTCCCGGAGACCCTCTCGGTGACCTTCTCAAGGTCGGAGAAGGCAAGCATGGCGCGCTCAAGGGCGTTGCGCTCGTCCTTAAGCTCGAAGCAGAGCTCCCTTTGCGGCTGCTCACTGCAGCCGGGGTACCCGTCTTCCTGATCCGGGAGCACGCTGCAGCGCTCTATCCCGGCCATGTTGATCTCGCTGCGTCCGTCCGCGCCGCGCAGTATGAGCCTGAACTTGTCGTCCCTGGGGGAATACTCTATCCCCTCGGGAACTCCCTTTCGTTCCATAAGCCTGCCCCTGCGCTCTCTGAAGCTCACGAGCAGCGGGCGCTTCTCCTTCACTGCGCTCAGCGCCGTTCTGAAGCTGGCTGTATACACGGGATCGCCGTAGGGATCGCCGTCGAGATATCTGTCGTAGTAGACTATAAGCTCCCTTCCGTAAAGCGGCTCTACATCCTCGAGCCCCGCGGGATCGGGAGCGAAGAGCGCCATCCTGGGGTCGCCGAGCAGAGTCTTGAGCCAGCGCTTCTCCGGCAGCGAGAGCGGCATCGAGGGCTCGCCCGCTATGGGCGTGCCGAAGTCCGGCGTTATGAGCGGCCAGGCGCCGCTCTTCAGGGCCTCGGGCACGCTGAGAACGCTCTCCGCGAAGCCCTTTTCGGAGACTGTATCAAGCAGGGACGCCGGGTCGAGCTCTCCCCTCTGCGCGAGGCGTATGAGCTCCCCGGCGATGCGGAAATATCTTCCGTAGATCTCGCTGAAGATCATTCCGCGCCTCCTTCCCTGAGCCCGTACATGTCAAGCATCATCTCAGTGTCCGTCATTATGTCCCTGACGGCGTCCAGATCGCTGCACTCCAGGCTGACTATGCGCCCGGTGAAGGTCCTTATCCAGGGCCTGAGCTCGGCCGCGTCGCAGCAGTCCACGCTGTAGAGCCAGGTGTCCTCCGAGAGCCTTCTCACGGTGCCGTTCCTGCGCTCCCTCTCGAGCCTTCGTGGAATGAAGGTCTCGTCCGCCGAGGCGCGCACGGTCATCTCGAGATGCTCCGGCCCGCGCCTTCTCTCCACGGAGACTCCCCAGACGTTCTTCTCGAAGTCCGCGAGCCTCCCGCGCACCAGCTCCGCGTCCTCAAATGGCTCGCCGGCCCTGACCTTTCTGACAGAGTCTATCCTAAGGCATGTGAAGCTTTCCCTCTCCGGCACATAGGCGAGGACGTAATTCCTCCCCGTCTGGGTGCTGGCCATTATCCTCACGGGGACCACGCTGCGCAGGGCGTCGCGGTCGGGCTTTCTCCGGCTCCTGAAGGTAAGCTCGCAGCGCCGCAGCTCTCCTGCCGCGTCGAGGAGCTGAAGCAGCAGCTCACTGTCGGGGGCGTGGAGCAGATAGTGGTGCTTGAAGCTGAAGACATCGCCCGGCCCTCCGAGCCTGTCCTCTATGAATGAGCCTATGACGCCGAGCGGATCGGCTTCCGTAAAGAACTCCACCGCGTCCCTCCAGCTCTCGAGATCGACCCGGTCCTCCGCCCTGCTGTACAGGAGCTCGCGGCCGCGCCTCTCGGAGCGGACCAGGCCGAGCCCTTCGTACTCCCTGAGCTTCTTTCTGAGAGTGGACTCGTCCATGGGCTCCGCGCCCGGGAAGGCGCTGAGATAGCGCTCCGCGATGAGGTCCTGGATCTCCCGCAGGCTCTTCGCCTCCCCGCCCGAGAGTATGTCGAGCACGTAGAAGTGGAAGCTGATGTCCCCGCCGGTAAAGCTTTTGGCCTTGAAGGCGTTATACAGCGGATTGACGCGGACCTTCCTGCTGTCCACGGAGATGAAGACGCTCTTGCCTCCGGCATCCCTGCGGAAGGCCATGTCGTCCCCGAGCCAGCTCTCGATGCGGCGCCTCTCGTTGTCGTAGCTGCGCTCGCTGCCGGAGAACTCTCCGCGCGTGCGGAAGCCGTACGCGAAGAACTGCCTCATGTAGCTCCTGACGCTGTCCAGATTTTTCACGAGCTCGCTGAAAGCCAAGCTCTCACCTCCCGTCACCTGCTCCGCGGCAGGCGCTTCTCCTCAAAATCCTCGCAGATCTTCCTGAGCCTCGCGTCGAGGCGCGAAAGAGCCGCCTCCTTCAGATCCTCAGGCATGCCGTAGTAGGCCTCTGCGACCCCGCCCGCGATGCAGGCGAGGGTGTCGCTGTCCCCGCCGAGCACGACGGCGCGCCTGATGACGTCCTCGTAGCTTTCGCCCTCGAGGAAGGCTGTGAGCGCCTCGGGAACGGTCCCCCGGCAGGTCTCGTCGAACTCATAGCCCGCGGCCTTGATCTCCGCGAGGCTGCGGCTCAGATCGTAGCCGAAGCTCTTCTCTATGTATTCCCTTATATCGGCCTTGCCTGCTCCTGTCCTGGCGAGGAAGACCGCCGCCGCGGCCGCCTCAGCGCCCTTGATGCCCTCGGGGTGGTCGTGAGTGACGCAGGCCGAGAGCCTCGCAGCCCTCAGCGTCTCCTCCATGCTGCCGTAGAGCCAACCCGCCGACGAGACCCTCATAGCGCTGCCGTTGCCGTAGCTTCCGTAGGGCTTGGGATCGGGCGAGCGCAGCCAGCGGTTGAACATCCCTCCGTAGCATCCGTACGGGTGAGTGACTCCGATCTCCTTCATGCGCCTCACGAGCGCGGTCTTTACAGCCTCGTCGCCCTGCCCCTCCGTCTCCATGAGCGCCCTGGCGACCGCCAGGGTCATGTAAGAATCGTCGGTCGGGCGCGCCCGCCTGCCGAGCATCTCAAAGTTATAGTCCGACGTGTTGCTGAACTCGTAGGCCGAGCCCGCGATATCTCCGAAGATAGCTCCTATCATGTCTGTGCTCCTTTCCGCTGCCGCGCTCTGGTCTCCAGCTCTCCGCTACCGCCCCGCGTGGCGTCCATCGATCGTTTACGCCTGCATGATAGCGCTTTTCGGAGCGCCTGAGGTCGCCTCCCGGGTGACATCTCGCCGCGAACACTATTGACGCTCCCTGCCGCCGCGTCCCGCCTCGAAAAAGGCGCTGTGCAGCGGTATGCACAGCGCCTGAATATGCCTGAAGTGCCTGCGAAAGCCCTTCCCGGATCAGCCCTTGGGAGTCCAGTCCTTGTCGAGCTGGGTCCATTCGACCGGTTCCGCGCTGATGATCTCGGGAGCGCAGCCCTTGCTGAGGCACTTCTCCGAGATCCTCGAAAGCATGTCGTCTTCCTTCATCACGGTGATGCCGAGCTTCGCGTAGAGCGACGCGAAGGGCTCGGGAACGGCGGCGTCTTTACCGGACTGGTCGAGAATGACGTACTCGAAACCCTGACGGTACTCCTTCCACTGCTTGTCATCGTCGAAGGAATAATCGTCCGAGTTGAGGAAGTTGTACCTGTCGATCTCGTAGCCGTTCTCGCTGTAGTACTCGTCGTAGCCGCTGTACTCCTCCGGGGTCTCGTCCACGGGAAGATACCAGTCGGGGATGACCGCCTGAGCGTTGCCGAAGCTGTATTCCGCGCTGTAGAGGAATACATTGTGGCCCAGCTCGTTGATATAGCTGTAGTCGAAGTAAGAGCTCATCGCCGAGCTGCCTCCGCCCTGCTGGACGAAGCCGTTCTTTCCGATCTCCACGCCGGTCCTGTAGTATTCCCAGGTGTCGGCTGTGAGATAGAGAGCGTCGTCCCTGGCCTTGAGGAACAGGATCTGGTAATAGGGCTCGGTGTATTCGCCGGGCAGATCGTACTCAAGCCTGAGCACGAGCTCGGGTTCCCCGTCGGCTCCCGCGTCGAAGTAGGCGCTGTAAGCTCCGCCGAAGAAGAAATCTCCGCCCCACTCAGCGGCGACTGTATTCCTGATGGTCTTGACTGCCGCCGAGACGTTGTATTCAGCGCCGTTAAGGAGTCCCGCAACATCGTACTCGGGGATCAGCATCTCGCTTCCGTCGAGGAAGGCCTCGTAGATCTCCATGGAGCTCCTCGCCGCCGGTTCGGGCTCCTTGGGAGGCTCGGGCGTGTTCCCTGTGCAGCCCGTGAGCGCGCAGAGAGAGAGCGCCAGGCTCAGTACGAGAGCTAAAGTCTTTTCAAATCTTTTCATAAGCTTTTCACCTCACGTGCGCAAAGCGCGTCAGCTTTCAGATAAACCGCGGATACGCTATACGACCTTCACGCCGTTTACTATGACCGCGCAGACCTTGGTGCTGGACTCGAACGGGCAGCCGTCCATGATCACGAGATCGGCGTCCTTGCCGACTTCGACGGAACCCACTCTGTCCTCGATGCCAAGGTGCTTGGCCGGGTTGATGGTGATCGCCTGAAGCGCCTTGAACGGATCCATTCCGGCCTTGACGGCGAGGCCCGCGCAGAGAGTCAGATAGTGCTGCGGGATGACGGGAGCGTCGGTCACGATGGAGACCTGAAGCCCGGCGTTGGAGAGAGCGACCGGAGCCTCGAAGGACTTGTACTGGAGCTCCCACTTGCTCGCGTTGGTCATGGTCGGGCCTACCGCGCAGGGATAGCCCTCCTTGGCCAGCTCGTCGACGATGAGGTGTCCCTCGGTGACGTGCTCGAGAGTCAGCTTGAGGCCGAACTCCCTGGCGATGCGGATCGCGGAGAGGATGTCGTTGGCCTGGTGGGCGTGAGCCTTAAGGGGGATCTCTCCCTTGATCACGGGTATCATGGACTCGAGCTTGAAGTCGAAGGCGGGCTTCTTGGAGAGATCGTCTCCGGCGGCCTCCTTCTTGGCCAGATACTCCTTAGTCTTGAAGAGCAGCTCGCGGATCATCGCGGAGGTGGTCATCCTCGCGGAGATCTTGTTGTGGCGGTAC
>JAEENW010000212.1 GCA_016283945.1 Bacillota bacterium | reverse complement strand
ATAGAGACCGAGGTATTCAACATCGCCGATACCCCCGTCGAGGACTGCAGGGCCTGCGGAGCCTGCTCTAAGCTCGGACGCTGCGTCATACAGGACAAGGTCAACGAGGTAAGCGAGGCTCTGAAGGACGCCGACGGTCTCGTCGTGGGATCACCGGTATACTACGGAGCCGCTGCCGGAAGGGTCGCCTCGTTCATGAACAGGCTTTTCTACAGCATGCCCTACGATCCGACCATGAAGGTCGGAGCGGCTTTCTGCTGCGCCAGAAGGGGAGGCATCGAGACCGCCTTCGACCAGTTAAACAAGTACTTCACGATCAGCGGCATGCCCGTCGCGTCCAGCAAGTACTGGAACGGCATCCACGGAGCTAAGCCCGGCGAGGCGTCCAAGGACACCGAGGGCATAGGCGTCGCGAGGATACTCGCCCGCAACATGTCCTTCCTGATCAAGAGCATCGCTCTGGGCAAAGAGGCCTACGACAGTCCCAAGAGCGAGCCGAAGAAGTCGATGAACTTCATTCACTGACGCTTATAGAAACGGAGGCTCAGCTTGAGCGACGATCTCAGGGCGCGGCGCGACGAGCGGCGCAGGATGATGCTTGAGGATCCGGTGGCGAAGATCATCCCGATCATGGCTCTTCCCATGATCATAACGATGCTCATCGATTCTCTGTACAACATAGCCGATACCTACTTTGTGAGCAGGCTCGGCATGTACGCAACGGCGGCGGTCGGGGTAAACGACTCGCTGCTGCATTTCATGCGCTCGATAGCCATGGGCTTCGGAGTGGGAGCCTCCAGCTACATATCCAGGCTCATGGGCGCCAAGCGCGAGGAGGACGCCTGCGTCGTCGGCAACACCATACTCGCTACCTCGATGATCTTCATATCGCTCACGGCCGCTCTCGCCTACGTGTTCATGGACCCGCTCGTGGACCTGATGGGCTCTACCGCCGCGTCCAAGCAGTACAGCATGGATTACGCGAGCATAATACTCATCTCCGCGCCGTTCACGGCCGCGGAGGTCTCGCTGAGCCAGATGCTCAGATCCGAGGGAAGCACTAAATACTCCATGGCCGGCATGGTCTCAGGCTGCGTCCTCAACGTCTTCCTGGATCCCATATTCATCAGCGTCCTCGGAATGGAGGTGCGCGGAGCCGCTCTTGCGACCACCATCTCCAAGGTCGTGAGCGCATGCATCCTGGCCGTCCCGTTCGTGAGGAACAAGACCATGCTCGTGCTTAAGCCCTCGTACATACATCCCAGCAGGGGGCTATACGCCGAGGTGGCCAAGATGGGCATCCCGACCTTCATAAGATCAAGCCTCATGAGCGTATCTTCCGTCGTCACCAACAATATAGCCGGCGGCTTCAGCGACGCGGCGCTGGCCTCAGTCTCCGTCGCCAACAAGTGCACCAGGCTCGTCGGCGCGGCTATCATGGGCTTCGGCCAGGGCTATCAGCCCATTGTGGGCTACTGCTGGGGCGCCAAGCGCTACGGAAGGGTGAGGGAGTCCTTCAGGACCTGCTCGCTCATGGGAGCGACCGCCTCGCTGATACTCGGCGGGATCATGTTCATATTCGCGCCGAGGCTCATCGCGGTCTTCGCGGCTTCCGGCGCCGAGGAGATAATAGGGATAGGCACGCTCATGGTCAGATCGCAGTGCGTCACCATGATCCCCCACACCTGGGTCATGATAGTCAACAGCCTGTTTCAGGCAATAGGAAAACCTGTCCAGGCGACCATACTCGGTCTCTCCAGACAGGCTCTCGCTCTGATTCCCTGTGTTATCGTGCTCTCCGCGCTGTTCGGCGTTGGCGGGCTTGCCGTCGCTCAGGCGAGCGCGGACATCGTAAGCGGCCTCATAGCCGGCACGATGGTGATACTCTTCTTCAGAAGCATCAGATCTCTAAATGATGCTCCCACTGAATATGCTTCTTGATCGCCTCAAAGCTGGCGTCGCTGATGTCGTGCTCGATCTTGCACGCGTCGTCGATGGCGGTCTTTTCATCGACTCCGAGCATCATGAGGAGCTGTGATATCACCTTGTGGCGCTCGTAGATCTTTTCAGCGACTTCAGTGCCGGACGGAGTGAGGGTGATCATCCCTCCGTCGTCCATCGTTATATATCCTGAATCGATGAGCAGGTGAATGGCTCTGCTGACCGAAGGCTTCGAATAACCGAGGTATTCGCTCACGTCTATGGATCTTACCGATCCCTTGTTCTGAGAGACCACCAGAATGGCTTCCAGATACATCTCTCCTGATTCCTGAAGTTTCATAACGAGCCTCCTTTTGTACTCATCATACTATACTTCTCAGCCGAAAACATCAGAAAAATATTGATAATAAATATTGACAAGGTAGCATGTGCTAACTATAATCGAGAGTGATGTTAGTGCATGCTAACTATTTGTATTGTCAGGAAAGGAACGTAAAAATGCCGCTCACATTAGCCGATATAGGCGTTGAGTACATAGTCAGAAGGATAGGCGGAAGGCAGGAGGTCAGGCAGCACCTCGAAAACCTCGGATTCGTTCCGGGAGCGACTGTCATCCTCGTATCCAGGACCATGGGTAACGTGATCGTTAACGTCAAGGAGTCGCGTATCGCGATCAACAGCGATATGGCGCAGAAGATATTTGTCTAGCAAGGAGGAATAGTTATGACTTTGAGAGACATGAACGTAGGCGAGACCTGCACGGTCAAGCGCCTGAACGGAGAGGGCGCTGTAAAGCGCAGGATCATGGACATGGGCATCACGAAGGGCGTTGAGATCTACGTCAGAAAGCTGGCGCCGCTCGGAGATCCCATCGAGATCACCGTCAGGGGCTATGAGCTGTCCATCAGAAAGGCGGACGCCGACATGGTAGAGGTAATCTCGGAAGCCCAGCCCATTCCGGAGTAGAGGAGAAGAGAGGGGAATACCCCGTTTTTTAAAGACGTAAAGTTAGCGAATGCTAATATGACCGACGCGGTCTGAAAGGATGATTCTATGAGCATTAAGATAGCCCTCGCGGGCAATCCGAACAGCGGAAAGACTACGCTGTTCAACGCGCTTACAGGCTCCAACCAGTTCGTTGGAAACTGGCCTGGAGTCACCGTCGAGAAGAAGGAAGGCAAACTTAAGAAGCACGACGACGTTACGATCACCGACCTTCCCGGCATATACTCTCTCTCCCCGTACACCCTCGAAGAGGTCGTAGCGAGAAACTACCTTATCGGCGAGAAGCCTGACGGTATACTCAACATCGTCGACGGCTCCAACCTCGAGAGAAACCTCTACCTGACCACCCAGCTCACCGAGCTCGGCATCCCCGTCGTCATGGCGATCAACATGATGGACGTCGTCAGAAAGAACGGCGACACCATCAACACCGAGGAGCTCGGACGCAAGTTCGGTTGCAAGGTTGTCGAGATCTCCGCCCTCAAGGGCGAGGGAGTCGACGAAGCGGCTGAGGCCGCTGTAGCGGCCGCCAAGGGATCCAAGACCGTGCCGGCGCACAAGTTCTCCGGCCCCGTAGAGCACGCTCTCGCGCACATCGAGGAGGTCACGGTCCACGACCTGCCCGAAGGAGAGCAGAGATGGTACGCCGTAAAGCTCTTCGAGAGAGACGAGAAGGTGCTCGAGCAGCTCAAGCTCTCCGATGAGGTCAGGGCTCACATCGAGAAGGACATCAAGGCTGTCGAGGAG
>JAEENW010000211.1 GCA_016283945.1 Bacillota bacterium | reverse complement strand
CGAGCCTTTCGCTCCGCTCGAGCCCGCTCCCTGGGACACCCCCAAGACTGAGCCGTCCGCGGCTGAGCCTGCGGGCGAGGCTGGGAAGCCCGGGGATGTACGCGAGACAGTTCCCGCTGTGACCGCCGCGGAAGCGCCCAAGGCTGAACCTCCGAAGATGGTTCCCGCAGAACCAGTCAGGACCGGAGCTTCTGCTGAACCTGTCAAGACCGCACCCGTCGCGGCACCTCTGAAGACCATACCCGATGCGGAGTTCGCGAAGACCGCGGCCGCCGAAAAAACCGCTGATACCGCGCCTGCGGCGGAGCCTGCTAAGGCAGAGCCTGTGGCGGCTCCCGTGACGGAGCCCGCTCCCGCTGATACCGCGCGCTTCGTCCAGCCTCCCGCATCCGGCGACAGATCCAGGATGGGAGACGAGGACCTGATAACCGCGCTCTTCGGTGAGATCCCCGAGGACAGGAAGCACATTCCGCCCGCATTCGCTGAGAAGCCCGAACCAGCCTCCGAGCCGGAGCCCGCCCCGACGCCTGAGCAGGAGCTCGAGGCGAAGACCCGCAGCTTCCGCGAGGAACTGTCGGCCGGCGAGAAGAGGCTCGATACCCTCGAAGCGCGCCTTGAGCGACTCCAGAGGGAGGTCGAGGCGAGGCGCATGCGCGCTGCCGAGGAGGCAAAGGAGCGCGCCGAGAGCGTTCAGACCGGGAGCGATCCGTTCTCGGATCCCTGGAAGCAGCCCTTCGCGACTACGCAGAAATACTACGAAAACAGCGGCGTCCGCGCCGAGGTCCCCGAGGACGCGGCGAAGGGAGAGGCCGGCCGCGCCTTCGACCAGCTGATCGAGGCCGCTGCCGCCGCTGCCGGAAGGAAGCCCTTCGAGAGAGTGCAGGAGCAGCCGGCGGAGGAAAAGCCCGCCGAAGCCGCGCCCGCTTACACCGAGGAAAAGCCTGGGCCCGTTTACACTGAAGAAAAGCCCGAACCCGTTTACACCGACGCGAAGTCCAGGCCCATCGAGCCAGCATCCGCTTCTGAAGAGCCCGCTCCATCCGAGCCGGTCAAGCCCGAAGCGAATATCGCGCCCGCTCCCGCGGACGAAAAGCCCGCCCGCGAGGAGTACGAGTTCAGCTACAGGCAGAAGGATACAGTCGCAGATGCGGTCGCGGCATCCAAGCCTACCCCCGCGGATCAGCCCGCTTCCGAGGCTGCCGCGCCCGCTCCCGAGGCCGAAGAACAGCCCAAGGACAGCTTCGAGAAGTTCTTCGAGGGCCACGAGGAGCCCGAAGAGGGCAAGAAGCATCCCGTGCTCGCGGCTCTGCTCGTGCTCGCGCTGCTGCTCGGCCTCCTTAAGGGAAGCTCCTGGGCGCTCGGCCGCTTCCTGCCCGACGCAGGCATCACTCAGACGGTCTCCGCCCTCGACGACAGCGTCAGCGGAGCCTTCAGCTCAGCTAAGAGTTCGGTGATGTCGCTGCTCGGAAAGGAGGAGGCGCCGGATCTCTCCGCCACGGGCGGGGTCGACCTGCAGGCGCTCCTGAGCGAATACAACAGGAACATCAAGTCCGTGAGCGTCGATCTTGAGAAGCTCGCGCTTACGGAGAGCACCGAGTGCGGCATCGAGACCCTCGCGGACAGCGAGAAGATCGAGGATCCCGCCCTCATGACCGAGGCCTACAAGACCATGATCCTCTACAACAGCAGCTGGATCGATTACGTCAACAAGGGCGACGAGACCACGCTCTCCTACATGAAGGCCGACGGCGCCGCCTACCGCGGAGCGGTCAACTTCGACCGCGAGAGCGTAGGCACCGAGACCTTCGGCGAGATGGTGCTCGGAGAGGTCCGCAAGGCCGGCGATGAGCTCTACGTCTTCGTGCGCGAGAACATCACTGTAAGCAAGGACAACAAGAACCGCAACGCCTCCTACGACTGGGTCTACATCCTGGAGAAGGTGGGCGAGGAATACAAGGTAGTCGACTGCAAGGCGTTCAAGTAGGGCGCCGCGGTAAACGCCGCGCCCCGGGCGTCACGCGCGCGGGCAGGCGCCGCTGAGCGCTCCGCCTGCCGCGCATCCAGGATAGCATCCCTTCCGTGAAAGGAGCTGAAATGAAGAAGAAAAAGCACATAGGCTTCAGAGCCGTGCTGGTGATCATCCTCCTCATCATCGTAGGAGCGATCGCGCTCGACGATCTGATCACCGACATAATCTGGTACAGGGAGATGGGCTACCTCTCGGTCTTCCTCACGGAGCTGAGGGTCAAGTTCATGCTCGGCATCCCGATGTTCATCGTCGTGATGCTGAGCTCCATGCTCATGCTCAAGGCCCTGAAGGCCAGCTTCCTCAAGAAGAGCGGCATGGAGCTTCCGGACAAGGAGTCGAAGAAGAGGGTCCGCGTCATCGGGACCGTGCTCTCGGGCGCCTTCAGCCTGTTCCTCACCCTGATGACCATCAGCACCCTGTGGTTCGAGATCCTGCAGTACCTCAATTCGGTGGACTTCGGGATCGACGACCCGCTGTTCTCGAAGGACATAAGCTTCTACATCTTCAAGCTCGACTTCCTCGACGGGCTGGCGAGCAACGCGATCGCGATCATCGTCTCGATCGCCATCATGATCACCCTCTACTACATCTTCCTGGCGGGCTTCTCCAAGAGCCCTCAGGTCGAGGTCTATGAGGACGCCGAGAGCGCCCGCGAGGCCGGAGAGGACGAGGGCGTGGACGACCTCAACGACAGGCTGAAGAAGATGTTCGGCGCCCACGTGGACATCCCGGGCTCCGGAGCCCGCAAGGCCGCGCGCGGCAAGGGCAAGGCCCTGCTCGACGTGGCGTCCAAGGAGATCATTATCCTCGGCGTGCTCTTCTTCCTGGGCATCGCCGCGACCTTCTACCTCAGGCAGTTCAGCCTGCTCTACGGCCCGGGCGGCGTATCCTACGGCGCGGGCTTCGCCGACGTCACCGTCACGCTCAACGTCTACAGGGCGATGATCGCGCTCTCGATAGCGGCGGCCATCGCGCTCGTGATCGCCATAAAGAAGCGCAGCGTCAAGCTCGGCCTGCTCTTCCCGGCCCTCATGATCATAGTCTCCATAGTCAGCCAGGGAGCAGCGGCGGCGGTGCAGAACCTCGTCGTCTCCCCGGACGAGCTCAACAAGGAGAGCCCGTACATCGCCAACACCATCAAATACACGCGCCTCGCCTACAACCTGCAGGACATACGCGTCGAGGACTTCACGGCTGAGGGCGACATCGACAAGACGGATGTCCTCAACAACATGGAGACCTTCTCCAACATCAGGATCAACGACTTCGACCCGGCCGAGCAGTTCTACAACCAGACCCAGTCGATCCGCTCGTACTACAAGTTCAACGACGTCGACGTCGACCGCTACGACGTCAACGACGAGTACACACAGGTATTCCTCGCCG
>JAEENW010000210.1 GCA_016283945.1 Bacillota bacterium | reverse complement strand
GTCGATCCTCTCCTTGACGAGGTTGGACCAGAGGGTGGAGGAGGAGCCGTTGCCGGCGCCCGCGATGACTACGCCCTCGTACTTATCCATCATGGTGGAGAGCACGTCGGGATCGGCGTCGATGTGGAAGTAAGCTACGCCGACCTTCGGCAGATCCTCGAGTCCGGAGACGTCGAACGGAGTCTGAGTGGTGTGCTTCTTCATGCTCTGGTTATAGAAATAGGGCTTGTCGTCTACCATGTAGCCGAGGGCTCCGAAGTCCCTGCCGCTGAAGGCGTCGGTCCTGTAGGTGGTGACCTTGGTGACTTGTCTGGCGGCGTAGATGCCGTCGGAGAAGACTACCATGACGCCGTGGCCTACGGCCTCCGGGCTCCTGGCGAGAGCTACGGACTGATAGAGGTTCATCGGGCCGTCCGCGCTGGTCGCGGTGGCGGGCCTCATAGCTCCTACGCAGATTACCGGCTTGTCGGTCTTGACGGTCAGATCGAGGAAGTAGGCGGTCTCCTCAAGGGTGTCCGTTCCGTGGGTGATGACGAATCCCGCGACCTTCGGATCCTTGGCGAGCTCGTTGATCCTCTTGGCGAGGACGATCCAGTCCTTGGCTGTGACGTTGTCGCTGGCGGTGTTGAGCACCTGTTCGCCCTGCAGGTTCGCGAGCTGGTCGATCCCCGGGACTCCGTCGATCAGGCTCTGGATGTCGATAGAACCTGCGGTGTAGCCCTGGGTCTTGCCGGCGGTGCCGGATCCCGCGATGGTTCCGCCCGTGCCGAGAATGACGACGGTGGGAAGCTCAGGTTCTGCCGTAGCCATGATGCAGCTCGTGGCGAGCATCGCGATCACGCACAGCAGCGCTAATACTTTTTTCACAGTGATCTCCTCCTTTTTCAAACAAAAAACCATTCTGTAAAAAATGTATAAAAACGGACCCGCTGAGACTGTATTCTCCCCTGCCGGTCCGGTTTTTATCAGCATTGACGATCCATGATATCTCCTGTATCGGAAGCGCCCTTCAGCCGCGCGTTCCGGGTCCATATCCGTTTGTATATCTGATATCGATATTATACCGCGACTTTATATTCATCGGATATAACAATTAATTATATCCCGTTCACAAATCAGCACCACAGATGTAGAAATACCCGCGAACGCATTCATATTTAATATTTTTTCGACCGGGGAGCCCGCGGCCGCGGCGGGCAGCCTATATCAAAAGCATATAGCCGAGGCCCATATAAGCCGCTTATATCAGCTTCCGTTATAGCTCCGAGAAAGGCGGGGGTTATTCGGGTGCGTTTATACCTCCCCACCCCGATTATAGGTCTACTCTATAGATTAGACCTATAGGGTGGATTGTATCTATGAATTTGACGCATAGGACCTATCGATTTATCATGTAGCTGACAGAAAGATAACCCCAAGCAATGCAGCCCCGGAAATGAGGGCCACACGAAAGGAGATCAAAATGGATATCAACAGCAGAGCAGTACTCGAAGTTTACAGCGACATGAGCGTAGCCGCCGCGGCGAAGAGACTCGGAACCTCCGAGAGCTATCTCAAGAACAAGATCATGGCAGCCGAGATGACCATCGGAAACAGGATCTTCAAGTCCCTCGACGGAACCCTCGAGCTCACCGAGGAAGGCAAGAGACACATCGACTGGCTCAACTACCTCAAGAGCTTCCAGATCAACAGCGTAGACAGCAACTGCGCTTACCCCGACCAGTACAAGATGGGCGCTGAGTGGTAGAGCGCCTCACGCAAAAGAGAATTCTTCCTAACCAAATCATAATCTCTCTTTACTGAAAGACCGCGGAGCCGTAAAAAGCTCCGCGGATTTCATTTGCTTTCAGTTTTCTGCCGGTCGGCGCTTTGTGCGGCGCTTTCCAAAGCCGCGGAAAAGCGTCAGGCTAAAGGCGGACTCAGCGCCGCGGGAAGCTCACAGTGAAGAGCGTGCCCTCCTCGCGGATGCTGGACGCCGCGACCTCCGCTCCCATCATCTCAGCCATCCTTCGGACTATGGGAAGCCCGAGGCCGTGGCCCTTCTGAGCGCCGCGGGACTTGTCGCCGCGGTAGAAGCGCTCGAATATGCGGTCTATATCCTCTGGCGGAATGTAGCTCCCGAGGTTCCTGACCCTCAGCACCGCGCGCCTGTCCTCCTCCGAGACCGTTATATCCACCCTGCCTCCGGCGGGCTCGTACTTGACGGCGTTCTCCGCGAGGTCGCGGCATATGCGCTCGACGTAGCGCCTGTCGCCGCGCACATTTATCCCTTCGGGGATCTCCGAGGAGAGCTCCACGCCCTTCTCGAAGGCTATCGACTCCAGCTGCAGGACAGTCTTCTCGGCGGCGGCCGAGAGATCGACATCCTCTATCCTCGCCTGCTGCCCCGCGCTCTCGAGGGACGAGAGCTCGAGCATCTCGTCTATCATCTCCATCATGCCCCTGGCGGCATCGTCGGTGCTCCTGGTCCACTGCTCGCGCTCCGCGGCAGGCGCCTCCGGGTCGGAGCGCAGCACGCTGTTGTTCGCCATTATGACGGCGATAGGCGTCTTGAGATCGTGCGATATGTCCGCGACGAACTGCCGCTCGAGCTCCACGGCGTCCTCCATCGGCTTTGCCGCGAGCCTGGAGAGCCTCACGCTGATGAGCCATACGACTCCCATGGACAGGACATACACGCCTCCGAGCAGGAGGACGGTCCTGAGGTACTTCCCGTTCAGGTAGGAGCTGTCGGCCAGGGCGATCTTGGATCCCCTGCCGTTGTCCGCTCTGTAGTAGAGAAGGCCCTTCGAAGGAAGCTTTCCGAAGCCCTCTCCGGCCCCCATTATCGAATCCACAGCCTCCCTGAGCTCATCGTCGCTCAGGAAGCCTCCGCTCATGGCGGCGGAGAGCTCTCCCGTGGTGCTGTCGTAGAAGACCGCGAAGACGGATCCGTCCGCGAGGCCTTCAGCGCCCCTGCCCCTGCCGCGCCGGGGCTGCTCCGGGACGCCTCCTCCCACGCGCACGAAGCCGCTCGAGGGGCCGTCCCAGGGCTCGGTCATGAGCGTCATCGCGCCCTTCAGCTCCTCGTAGCTGCTCCTGCACATGTAGGCACCCTGCACCGCCACGGAGACGAGCAGGACTATGCCGACGAGCAGCATGTTGAAGCGCACGAAGCTCTTTCTGTAATCACTGAGCATCGCTCTCCTCCAGCCTGTAGCCTATGCGCTGCAGGTTCCTGATCCCTACGCGGGATCCGAGGAACCTCAACTTCTTTCTCAGAAACGATATATAGACCTCGACGCTGTTCTCTCCCGCGTCAGAGTCCAGCCCCCAGGCCCTTGAGAGCAGCATGTCCTTGGTGAAGGTCATCGAGGGCTCGTAGAGGAAGGTCTTCATGACCTCAAGCTCCTTCCTGCTGAGCTGCACGCTCTCCTCCCCGCGGCTGAGGACGCCGGAGCGCAGCGAAAGGCTGATGTCGCCAAAGCTCAGGGAGTCTACGATGACCTCGCCTCTGCGCCTCGTCAGGGCGACTACCCTCGCGAGCAGCTCCTCCGTGTCGAAGGGCTTGGTCATGTAATCGTCCGCGCCCTCCGTGAGCCCGGTCACCTTGTCGGAGACCGCCGACCTCGCCGTGAGCATGAGTATTGGGACGCTGCAGCCCTTACCGCGCAGCTCCGAGAGCACCTCGAAGCCGTCCTTAACGGGCAGCATCACGTCGAGTATCATCAGGTCGTAGTCCGCGCCCTCGGCGTAGTCGACCGCCTCGCCCCCGTCGTAGACCGCGTCAACGTAGTAGCCCTGCTTTTCCAATATCTTTTTTATGGCGCCGGAGAGCGCCCTTTCGTCCTCGACAAGAAGTATGTTCATATCGTTCTGCGTCCCGGAGCCGGTCCCGTTACTCCGATCGGCGCCGCCTCGTGCGGCCGCCTGCTTCGGAAACCCTCCGAACACCGCGCCCTTTCCCTGATATTATAATGCGCCGGGAAGCTGAAAAAAAGCTTAAAGCCCGCTCCAAAATAATCGAACAAATGTTTACAATTCCGAAAGCCCATGGTAAATTATATTTGTAAACATCAGGAGGTGCATCATGACAGCGCGCGAACAGGCCATATTCGAGTACATAAAGACTCAAATCAAACGCAACGGCTATCCTCCCGCGATCAGGGAGGTCTGCGAAGCGCTGAACATCAAGTCCACCTCCACTGTGCACAAGGCAATTGAGTCTCTCTGCAGGCAGGGCTATATACGCAAGGATCCGCTGAAGAGGCGCGCCCTCGAGATCATACAGACCGAGGACGAGGAAGGCCCCGTCAGGAAGGGCGAGCGCCCCTCCGCTCCCGAGAGGGACGACATAGTCGACATCCCCGTGGTCGGCAGGATCGCCGCCGGCACCCCCATACTAGCCGAGCAGAACATCGAGGACAGCTTCCCCCTACCCTCCAGGTATCTTGGCAGGGGCACGAGCTTCATGCTCACGGTCCACGGCGAGTCCATGATAGAAGCCGGGATCATGGACGGTGACTACATACTCGTCGAGGAGCAGAGCACCGCGGACAACGGCGAGATCGTGGTCGCCATGATCGACGGCATCGAGAGCGAGGCCACGGTCAAGACCTTCTACAGGGAGAACGGGCACGTGCGCCTTCAGCCGCAGAACAGCTCGATGGATCCCATCATCGTCCCCGACTGCAGGATAATCGGCAAGGTCAAGGGTGTCTTCAGGTACTTCAACTGAGCAGGCGCGGCGCCCTGCGCCGAAAGCAATGCTGATAACACAAGGCCGGCAGAGCGTAAGCCCTGCCGGTCTTTTTCTGTTTCCATCTGGTGTTTTTAGCGCTTCCGCGCTCACGCGGGGCACTGCCCGCCGCGCTCCTACACTCCCGCGAAGCTGAACGCCACGCCGATCACGGCCGAGGCCGCGATGAAGACTATGGGGTGGAGCTTCTTGGTCGGCTTGACATAATTGGTAAATATGAAAAGCCCGATGAAGAGCAGCGTGTTTTTCAGGCTGAAGAGATCCGTGAAGGCTCCGGTCGCCCTGAAGAGGTCAAGGTTGAAGAAGCAGAGCATCATCAGGCCGATCAGCGCTGAGGTGATGAGCGCCGTAGACGAGGGACGTATCCCGTAGAAGGCCCTGTCCACGTACTTGTTGCTCCGGAACTTCTCGAGTATCCTCGCGATGAAAAGAATGATCACGACGGAGGGGGTTATGAGGCCTATGGTAGCTACCACGCTGCCGAGCACTCCCCTGATCGTGAAGCCGACGTAGGTCGCCATGTTGACGCCTATCGGGCCCGGGGTGCTCTCGGAGACCGCGACCATGTCGGCGAGCTGGGCCTTGGTGAACCAGCCGGTGCTGTCGCTCATGGCGGTCAGGAAAGGCAGGGTCGCGAGCCCTCCGCCCACGGCGAAGAGTCCGGCCTTGAAGAATTCCCAGAAGAGGCGAAGATAGATCATTTTGCCGCCTCCCCTCTGCTCTTGAGCAGCACTCCGATGAAGGCCGCGAGCACCACGAACACTATAGGCGAAATGTCGGCCATGGTCGCGAGGACCGTGACGGCGATGTATATGATCGCGGTGGGAACGTCCACCACGGTCTTCTTGAGCAGCTTGATGACCGCGTTGAGCACGAGCACGCAGACGCAGACGCGAACGCCGGCGAAGGCGTTCTTAACCAGGGCGAG
>JAEENW010000020.1 GCA_016283945.1 Bacillota bacterium | reverse complement strand
GATCCAGTTGGTCATGAAGCCGCCGTAGGAGCCGCCGGTCACGCCCATCCTCTTGTCGTCGATCGCGGGATACTTCTCGAGCACCGCGTCCACGAAGTCCATGATGTTCTTGTAGTCCTTGTCGCCGTAGCCGTGCCAGATGTCAGCGAACTTGTCGCCGCCGCCGTTGGAGCCGACGGGGTTGCAGAACATCACGAAGTAGCCCATGTTGGCCCAGAGCTGCATCTCGTGGAAGTAGACCTCGCCGTAGGCAGTTCTCGGACCGCCGTGGATGTCGAGGATGGCGGGATACTTCTTGGCGGGATCGTAGTTCCAGGGCAGGAGCACCCAGCCGGTGACGTCGAAGCCTTCGCTCTTGATGGTCATCCTGTTCGGCTTGGCGATGTAGTTGCCCTTGACCTTGTCCTCGTTCATCTTGGTGAGCTGCTTGTAGCTTCCGTCCATCTCCATCTTGTAGACTTCCTGGAGCTTCATGTCGAGCAGCGCCACGCAGATGATCTCGCCCTTCTCGTTGATGTCGAACATGTCGATGGAGCCCTCGCCGCCGTAGATGCACTGCGGCTTGCAGCTCTCGTCCATCCAGAAGAGCCTGTCGGCGGAGCCGATGTTGGCGGAGAAGAAGATCTTGTCGCCGAGCATGCGGACGTGATATCCGGTCGCCCTTCTGTAGTCGGTGCCGACCGCGTTTCCGACCTCCATGTAGTTCTCGGAAAGGAGCCTGAGCCCGGTCTTCAGGTCATAGAACCAGAACCACGGGGTCTCGTTGGGACCGTAGGTCTTGCCCTCGCTCATGAGCACGAAGAGGCCGTCCTTGTAGGCGTAGATGCCCTTGAAGAACTTGGTGCCGGCAGCGAAGATCTCCTCGGTCTTGCCCTTCTTGAGGTCGTAGCTGTAGAGTCCGGGCATGTTGCACTGGGCTCCGGTCCAGGCCTCGCCGATGTAGAAGAGCTTGCCGCCCTGAACGGCGACCTGAGCTACCGCCATGGTGGGCTCGGTGACTCTCTTGACCTCGGAGGTCTTGGGATCGTAGATGAAGAGCGCGGTCCTCTTGTTGAGGGTGTAGGTGCCGCCGTTGGTCCAGAACGGGTTCTCCTCCATCACGACGTAATCGGCGTCAGCCTTGATCTCCTTGTTGATCTTGGCGCGGCCTTCCTTGTCCGTCTTGTAGAAGTCCGGATATCTCATGTCGATGGAAGAGGTGAAGTAGAACCTTCCGTCTCCGGTGGGCAGGAGCTCGCCGGCGGGCAGCGGAAGCTCAAACGCGGGAACGGCCTCGCCGCCGTCCACAGCCAGCCTGTAGTAGACGGTGAAGGACTCGCCGTCGGCCTTTCTCTTCTTTTCCTTGGCGCTTCTGGCCGCGGTGAAGAGAACGTGGGTGTTGTCCTCCCAGAAGTAGGAGGTCTCAGCGCCGGTCGCGGTGAGACGCCTGGTCTTGCCGGTCTCCAGGTCGAGAAGATAGAGGTTGTAGAGGTAGGCGTTGGCTTCATAGTCGCCGTCGTAAGCTACGAATACAGCCTTCTTCCCGTCGGGAGAATAGCGGAGATGCCAGAGGGTATAATACTTGAGGTACTGATCGATCTTGATCTTCTTCATAGACCTTCTCCTTTCGATCTGAAAAAGAATTAAAGATATGATTACATACAGATACATGATACTTGCTTCCTGCCATTTTTGCAATCACCATGAAGCAAAGTGTATAATATCGGAGGGCGGGAACAGCCCGCCCGGACGGAGGTAAACGGCATGATAAAGGCGATCATTCTGGACGCTTACAGGACAGTATTCTCGACCGGCACCGGGTCGGTCGACATGATGACGGAGATACTAAGGCTGAACGGCCGGGAGGACCTCGATCCCGCCGCGGTGTATTCGCGCTTCAAGAAACTGCACCGCGAGCATACCGACGAGATGAACACCGCCGTATCCGCCGATCCTTGCGCCTTCCTCAGCGAAGCCGAGGTCTTCGAAAAGGACCTCGCCTCGGTATACTCTGAGTATGGGCTGTCCCGTGACCCCTCGGCCGACATAGCCGTGATGCTATCCATACAGGGTACCCGCGTCGCCTACCCCGACAGCAGGGCCGCGATAGAAGATATGAGAAAGCTCGTTATGGTCGTCATCGGCTCGACTACGGACACCGCCCCGCTCCTTAAGGATCTGGCGCGGGCCGGGATAGAGACGGACGGCATATTCACGTCGGAATCTCTCAGGCTCTACAAGCCCGCGAGAGGCTTCTACGAGGCCATACTGGACGCGCTGGGGATATCCCCTTCCGAGGCGCTCTTCGCGGGAGACTCTCCGCGCGACGACGTCGATGGCCCCGCCGCCGCGGGGCTCACGACCTGTCTGGTGGACAGGAAGGCCCAGGGCGCCGGGAGCAGCAGGCCCGACTTCGCGGTCAGCTCCCTCGCGGAACTCGCGGGAATACTGAGGACGCTGGTCTGAGCGGAGCCGGACTCCGCGCGCTTTTCACGGCTTCGCATCTGTGTTAAAATCGTTTTCATGAAGAATGTAGTTCTGGGAGTTCTTGCCCACGTAGACAGCGGCAAGACCACGCTCTCCGAGGCCCTGCTCTATCAGAGCGGGCGCATCAGAAAGCTCGGCAGAGTCGACCACAAGGACGCATATCTGGATACCGACAGGCTTGAAAAGGAGAGAGGGATAACCATCTTCTCCAAGCAGGCCGTTTTTGACGCGGGCGATCTGAGGATATACCTGCAGGACACACCCGGCCACGCGGATTTCAGCTCCGAGATGGAGCGCACTCTCTCCGCCCTCGACTACGCGCTGCTCATAGTGAGCGGTCCCGACGGCCTTCAGGCCCACAGCGAGACCCTCATCGAGCTCCTTAGACGTCACCGCATCCCCTTCCTCATCTGGGTCAACAAGATGGACATCTGCGAGAAGAGCCGCGCGCAGATCATGGATGAGCTCAGGGCGAGGCTCGGCGACGGCGCCGTGGACATGACGGAGACCGGCGGAAAGCTCCCGCCCGAGACGCTGGAGAGCGTCGCTGTCTGCGGCGAGGAGACCCTTGAGAAGTATCTCTCGACCGGCTCGCTCGACGACGCGGACATAGCCTCCCTGCTGAAGAGCAGGCGGCTCATACCCTGCTTCTTCGGTTCGGCGCTCAAGCTCGACGGAACGGACAGGCTGCTCTCCGCGCTGGAAAGATACATCATACCGCCCGAATATCCAGACATATTCGCGGCGAGAGTCATAAAGATAAGCCGCGACGAGCGCGGCGACAGGCTGACCTGGATCAAGGTCACGGGCGGGTCCCTCTCCGTAAGGGAGAGCCTCCGATACCTCCCCGCTGACGCTTCCGGCTCCGGGGCTTCGGGAGAGCCTGCAGCCGCGGAGATAAGCGCCGCGGACCTCTCGGGAAGGACCGGGCAGGCAGAGCTTCCCGCCATAGAGGAAAAGGTCTCGCAGATCAGGATCTACTCCGGAAACCGCTTTGAGGCGGTGCAGAGCGCGGAGGCGGGAGCGGTCGCGGCCGTCCTCGGACTCAGCGCGACCTACGCCGGACAGGGCTTCGGGGCGGAGCCCGATTCGCTCGCTCCCCTGCTCATCCCGGCGCTCAGCTACAGCATATTCCCTCCCGCGGGCACCGATCCCGCGG
>JAEENW010000209.1 GCA_016283945.1 Bacillota bacterium | reverse complement strand
AGCGCTCTCGCGCGACGGCATATCCTACACCCAGAGCAACCTCGCCAAGGACGTGCTCTGCTTCACCCACAGGGGAAGGCCCATCAAGGCCAAGACCCTGGGGCAGAGGGAGTACGTCGACGCCATCAGGCAGAACGACATCACCTTCGGCATAGGCCCCGCGGGCACTGGAAAGACCTACATCGCCGTCGCGATGGCGGTCAACGCCCTCAAGGACAAGGACGTCGAAAAGCTCATACTGGCCAGGCCGGCCGTAGAGGCGGGAGAGAGGCTGGGCTTCCTTCCGGGAGACCTTCAGGAGAAGGTCGATCCCTACCTCAGGCCGCTCTACGACGCCCTGTATGATATAATGGGCAGGGAAGCGACGCTGAGGCTCAAGGAGAAGGAGACCATCGAGGTCGTGCCGCTCGCCTACATGAGGGGACGCACCCTCGACAACGCCTTCATCATTCTCGACGAGGCGCAGAACGCGACCAAGGAGCAGATGAAGATGTTCCTTACGAGGATGGGCTTCGGCTCCAAGGTCATAGTCACGGGCGACATCACCCAGGTGGACCTTCCGCGCGGCAAGCGCTCCGGCCTCACCGACGCGATGCACGTGCTCGCCGGAGTCGACGGCATAGCCTTCTGCAGGCTGACCGACAGCGACGTCGTCAGGCATCCGCTCGTGAGGCGCATCGTAAACGCCTACGAGAAGTATCTTGAGGAACATCCGCAGTGGGCGGAGGAGGAATGATTGATCTTATATTTTGACGAAGACCGCATGCCGGACGAGGGGACCCGCGGCTACATGCAGCGGGCGGCCGAGCTCGTCCTGGAGGGGAACGGGATCGATCCGAAGAACGTGTCTCTGAGCGTTACCATAGTCTCCAAGGACGAGATCAGGGAGCTCAACGCCGAGTACCGCGGCATAGACCGCGACACCGACGTGCTCTCCTTCCCGCAGTTTGACGGAGACCTCGCGGACTTCATCGAGGAGTCCGAGGCGCTCGCGGAGGAGACCGGAGAAGCCGGGGAGGTGGCTATAGGGGATGTCGTTATTTGCGAGGAAAAGGCGCAGGAGCAGGCTGAGGAATACGGTCACTCGTTTGAAAGGGAGAGCGTATATCTCTTTGTTCACAGTGTGCTCCATCTTATTGGCTTCGATCATATCGAAGATGAAGAGAGAAAGGAAATGAGAGCCGAAGAGGAGAGGGTCATGGACCTTCTCGGGCTCCCCAGGGAATAGATGAAGAGCGGCTTCGCGGGACTCATAGGACGTCCCAACGTAGGAAAATCCACTCTGCTCAACCAGATGATAGGCGAGAAGATAGCGATCGCCACGAGCAAGCCCCAGACCACCAGAACCACCACACGCGGGATCTACACGCGCATGGAGGACGGCGAGCCTGCGGCCCAGATCGTCTTCATCGACACGCCGGGCATCCACAAGCCCAAGAACAAGCTCGGAAGCTATATGACCGAGGCTGCGGTCAATACTCTCAAGGAAGTCGATATAATACTATTTATTGTCGACAGCCCCTACGAGGGCGAAAAGTCCGGCGACGGCTTCATCCTCGACCTCCTGAAGAAGACCGACGTGCCAAGGGTGCTGGTCATCAACAAGATCGACCGCATAGGGCCCGAGGCCTTCGACCAGATCTACAGGAGCTACGAGGAGACAGGGCTCTTCGAGTACATAACCGGCACCAACGCGCTCGAGGGAAAGAACGTCCCGGAGCTGCTCGCGGAGCTGGAGAAGAGGCTTCCCGAGGGCCCGCAGTACTTCCCCGAGGACATGATAACGGACGATCCGGAGCGCTTCCTGGTCTCCGAGATCATACGCGAGAAGCTGCTGCTCTATCTCGAGGAGGAGGTCCCTCACGGGGTCGCCGTCGAGATCGAGGAGTACGAGGAGCTTCCCGACATCACGCGCATCAGGGCTGCCATCTACTGCGAGAAGCAGTCCCACAAGGGCATCATCATAGGCAAGGGCGGCAAGAAGCTCAAGGGCATAGGCAAGGCCGCGAGGCTTGAGATCGAGGGGCTGCTCGGCACCAGGGTCTATCTCGAGACCTTCGTCAAGGTCCGCGAGAACTGGCGCGACAGCGATATCGCGATAAAGAACTTCGGTTACAGACCCGAAAGATGAACACCGAGAGCGAAGGCATAGTACTCCGCCAGACGAAGACGGTCGGCGGACGCACCATGATAACCCTCTTCTCGGAGCGCTTCGGCAAGATCAGCGCCGGGACCTCCGTCAGCGAGAGGAGCAAGAGCCGCGCCGCGCTCGCGCTGCGGCCCTTTTGCTGCGGGCGCTACCAGCTCTACAGCCTCCGCGGCAGCTACAGCATCACCGGCACCGAGACCGTGAACAGCTTCATGAGGCTGGGCGACGATCTCGACAGATACCTCGCCGCGTCCTACGTGCTCGAGCTCACGGACGCGATGATAGGCGAGGACTCCCCTCAGCCCGTCATCTACAGGCTGCTGAAGGAGTCGCTGGGCATGCTCGAGGAGAGGAAGAAGGCCTGGGACACCATAGTGATCGCCTACCAGATCAAGTGCCTCGACGCCCTGGGCAGCGGCCCGGACCTGAGCTCCTGCGTGCGCTGCGGCAGGGATATTTCGGAGCCCTCAGGGGAGGAGAAGCTGTGGTTCTCCGTCGGTGACGGCGGACTCATCTGCGATTCCTGCAAAGCTTCACAGGAACTCCCCCAAGGATTGATATTTGAAGTCGATACTGATATCATAAGAGCGTTGAGTTACATGCGGAGCCATCCGCTCTCAAGCCTGTCGCGCCTGGCCCTCGAGGACAGGATCGCGGGGCAGCTCAGAAAGATGCTCAGCGCCTATATATCCTTCCATCTGGGGATCGAAGGTCTCAAGAGCGAGGGACTTAGGATTTAGCTTTTTGATGTTTTGACGAACGTCAGGAAAGGAGACAAACAATGGAGATCAGTCTCGAAAAGATCGAACTCGTAAAGGACAGGACCGGAGTCAGCTACAAGGAAGCCAAGGAAGCTCTCGAGCAGACCGAGGGAAACGTAGTGGACGCCATCATCCTCATCGAGGAAGCTATAAATGAGCCTGAAGCCGAGAAGAAGCCTTCCAAGGTCGACCAGCTCGTAGCTGACGTCAAGGAAGCCGTCAAGAAGGGCAACGTAAGCAAGATCACCGTCAAGAAGGAGGGCGAGGTCGTACTCAGCCTTCCCGTCAACGTCGGCATCATCGGCACCGTTCTCTTCCCCTGGGCCATGCTCACCGCGGCTGTAGCCGCTCTCGGAACCAAGTGCAGCATCGAGCTCCTCAAGGACAGCGGCGAGGTCGTCGACGTGAGCCGCAAGGCCAGCGACGCCTTTGAGACCGCCAAGGCCAAGGGCAGCGTCGTCTACGACGAGATGAAGGACAAGGGCAGCGAGATCTTCGAAGCCGCGAAGGAAAAGGGCGCCAAGGCCGCCGACTTCGCCAAGGAGCAGGGCGCCAAGGCCGCCGATTTCGCCAAGGAGCAGGGCGCCAAGGCCGCCGATTTCGCCAAGGACAAGAGCTCCGACCTCATGGAATACGCTAAGGACAAGGTATCCGACATGCGCAGCAAGGAAGAGAGCGAAGAGGAGGAGAGCGCAGGCTTCGACTTCTCCGACCTCGATCTCTCCGCTATGGCGGACGACCTCGAAGAAGAAAAGAAAGAGGAATAAAGAAAGTTATGAGCAATGAACTGACAATGGACAAACTCGTGAGCCTTTGCAA
>JAEENW010000208.1 GCA_016283945.1 Bacillota bacterium | reverse complement strand
GATGTTGTAGATGAGCTCCTGGATGAGGACCGTCTTGCCTACGCCCGCGCCGCCGAAGAGTCCGATCTTTCCGCCCTTCGCGTAGGGGCAGATGAGGTCTACGACCTTGATGCCGGTCTCGAGGATCTCGGTCGAGGTGACCTGGTCCTCGAAGGACGGAGCCGCGTGGTGTATGGGCAGGCGCTTGACGTCCGCAGGGAGCACGGTCCCGTCGAGCGGCCTTCCGAGCAGGTTGAAGATGTGCCCGAGGCAGTCCTCGCCGACCGGTACGGTGATCGGCATCCCGGTGTCCACGGCGACGGTGCCCCTTACGAGCCCGTCGGTGGAGCTCATGGAGATGCACCTCACCACTCCGCCGCCTACGTGCTGGGAGACCTCGGCGATCAGCGGGCTCGAGCCCTCGCCGACCTCCACGGCGTTGAGCAGATCGGGAAGATCGTCATCCGCGAACTTGATATCGAGTACAGGTCCGATGACCTGGACCACTTTTCCGATCCTTCTTTTTTCCAAAGCTGTTCTCCTTTCAGATATCCGCGAGTTCTCCGTTGCCGGGCCCCTGCCCGGCCCGCGCTCAGCCCTCGCTGCCCGCGACTATCTCGGTTATCTCCTGCGTGATCGCCGCCTGGCGCGCCCTGTTGTACTCCAGGTCGAGCTTGGCGATCATCTCGTCGGCGTTCTTGGACGCGGCGTCCATCGCCATGCGCCTGGCCGCCTGTTCGGAGGCGTAGCTCTCCTTGACGGCGCTGTATATGAGGCTCCCTATGTACTCGGGAACTATGTTGTTGAAGAGGCTTCCCGCGCCGCCCTCGAAGAGCATCTCGGTCCTGGCCGGCTCGGCGCCCGACTTGAAGTCGGAGAGCGGAAGGACCTCGATCATGTGCGGGGTCTGGGACAGCAGAGAGTCCACCTTGGTGTAGATGATCCTCAGGTGCGAGTAGTTTCCCTTGAGGAAGCCCTCGCAGAGGACCCTGGCAAGAGTGTAGCACTGCCCGGAGTCCATCTCGGCGGTCGCCCTGAGCTCGTCGATCTCGAGAGGCCACTGCCTGGAGGCGAAGTGCTCCACGGTCTTCTTCCCGACCGGGACCAGCACCGCGTTGTCGGGGAGCCTCTCCTGCGCGAAGCGGAAGACGTTCATGTTGTAGCCTCCGGCGAGGCCCCTGTCTCCGCCTATGATGACGTAGAGCGGGTTACCCGTGCCCTCCCTCATGTATTTTGTGGTAAAAGCCGGGGTCGAGACGGCGATGTGGTTCATGGCGTCGAGCAGCGTGCTGAAGTACTTGCGGTTGTTCAGCGCCCTCTCGTGAGCAGCGCGCAGCTTGGAGCTCGCGACGAGCTCCATCGCCTTGGTGATCTGGCGCGTGGACTGCATCGACCGTATCCTTGACCTTATGGCTTTTGAGGATGAGCCTGCCATGCTACTTCTCCGTATTGTCGCTGAGCTCGTCCACTACCGGCTCCTCGGTCCCGAGGAAGTCCTCGAGCTTGATCTCGAGAGCCTCCCTGAGCCTGCGCTCGGCTACCTCGGAGAGCTCGCCGCTCTGGCGTATGCTCTCGAGCACCTCGCCGTAGGCGCCCTCCATGAAGACGTAGAGCTCCTTTTCGAATTCCCTTACGCGCTCCACGGGCACCCTGTCGAGGAAGCCCCTGGTGACGGCGTAGATGATGACGACCTGAAGCGCCACGTCGAGCGGGGCGTTGCGGTTCTGCTTGAGGACCTCCACGATGCGGGCTCCGAGATCGAGCCTGTCGCGGGTGTCCTTATCGAGGTCTGAACCGAACTGGGAGAAGGCCTGCAGCTCCCTGTACTGCGAGTACAGGAGCTTGAGCTGTCCGGCGACCTTCTTCATCGCCTTGATCTGCGCGCTTCCTCCGACTCGGGATACCGAGATTCCCGGGTTGACCGCCGGCATGATGCCGCTCTGGAAGAGCTCGGTCTCGAGGAAGATCTGGCCGTCGGTTATGGATATCACGTTGGTCGGTATGTAAGCGGAGACGTCGCCCGCCTGGGTCTCGATGATCGGGAGCGCGGTGAGGGAGCCTCCCCCGAGCTCGTCGGACATCTTGGCGGCTCTCTCGAGCAGCCTGGAGTGCAGGTAGAATACGTCGCCGGGGTAAGCCTCTCTTCCGGGCGGCCTCCTGATCAGCAGCGACATGGCTCTGTATGCCACGGCGTGCTTGGAGAGGTCGTCGTAGATGACGAGGACGTGCTTTCCCTTGTGCATGAAGTGCTCGCCCATGCTGCAGCCGGCGTAGGGTGCGATGAACTGCAGCGGAGCCGGCTCGGAGGCGGTGGCGGAGACTATGATGGTGTAATCCATCGCTCCGGCGCTCCTCAGGTTCTCGCTGATCTGCGCCACGGTCGAGCGCTTCTGCCCGATGGCGACGTAGATGCAGATGACGTCCCTGCCCTTCTGGTTCAGTATGGTGTCGACCGCGATCGCCGTCTTTCCGGTCTGGCGGTCTCCGATGATGAGCTCTCTCTGTCCTCTTCCGATCGGGATCATGGAGTCTATGGCCTTGATACCGGTCTGGAGGGGCTCAAACACGCTCCTCCTCTCGAGGATGCCGGGAGCCGGGGACTCGATGGCCCTGTAGGTCTCCTGCAGGATCGGTCCCTTGCCGTCTATGGGCTGGCCGAGGGCGTTGACGACACGGCCGATGAGGGCGTCGCCTACCGGCACGGACACGACTCTGCCCGTACGCTTGACTATGTCGCCCTCCTTGATGCCCTGGTCGTCTCCGAGGAGCACCGCCGAGACGGTGTTCTCCTCGAGGTTCTGGGCCATTCCGTAGACGCCGCCGGGGAACTCGATGAGCTCGCCCGCCATGCAGTCGTCGAGCCCGGAGATCCTCGCTATGCCGTCGCCGACCATGATGGTCATGCCGGTCTCGGCCTGGCTGATCCTCGTCTCGTAGTGCTTTATCTGAGATCGGATGATCTTCGAGATGTCTTCAGGTCTTAATTCCATAAGTGTACCAACCTTATAGTTAATGCCGATATGAACGCTTCGCGCCGCGCGGGATCCCGCGGGAGCGCCGCAGCCAAAGCCCCGGGCCTACATGCCCGAGAGCAGCTTTCTGAGCTCATCGAGGTGATAGCTCAGGGAGGCCTCGTAGGACATGCCGTCCGTGTCCACCCTGAGTCCGCCGATGAGGCTCTCATCGACTATGAACACCGGGAGCACGCTCTTGCCGGTCTTGGACTCTATCGCGGACTTGAGCCTCTCCTTGTTCTCCTCGGAGAGCGGCTTCGCGGAGGTGATCCTCACGTCGATTATGCCGCGGTCTTCCTTGTAGCGCTTCCTGTACGCCTTGACGCAGTCTGAAAACTCCCTGACCAGCCCCTCGTCGCAGAGCAGCGCGAGGAAGTTCCTGGTGTAGGGATGCACAGCGCCCTTCCATGCCTCGTTGATGATCCCGAAGCGCTCCTCCTTGCCGATGACGGGCGAAGAGAGCAGCCTGTAGTATTCGGGCTCGGCGTCGAAGCAGCTCTCGATGAGCTGCAGGTCCGACATGACGGGCAGGACGAGTCCCGACTCCGAAGCGAGGTCGTAGAGGCTGTTTCCGTATACTTCGGCCCGCCTGCTCATAGCTCTTCCTCGTAGTCGTTAAGGAACTGCTCGATGAGGGCCTGCTGATCGTCGGCGTTGATCTCGCGCTGAACGAGCTTGGACGCGATCTCGACGGCCATGGAGGATATCTCTCCCCTGGCCTCGTTCATGACCTTGCGCCTCTCGAGCGCGATGTCCCGCTCCGCCTTCTCGCGGATCTTCACCGCCTCGGTCTGAGCGTTCGAGACTATCTCCTTCTCCTTGAAGCGGGCGTTGGAGACGGCTCTCTCGGTGATCTGCTCAGCCTCGAGCCTGACTTTCTTGATCGTGTCGTCGTAGTATTCGCGCGCCGCCTCGGCGTCAGCCTTTGCGGTCTCGGCTTCGGTGTAGAGCTTGTCCACCTCCTGCTGCCTGCTCGCGACGACCTTCTTCACCGGCTCGAAAAGAAAGCGCTTAAAGAGCCAGATCTGAATGAAGAGGTTCAGGATCTGCGCCACGAAGGTCCATTTATCAAAGCTTACCAGCTGCTGATAAACCATTTGATCTCCTTTTCGATACGCTTTAAAACTTTCTTTCCTTAGCTCTTAGAGCATGCCCAGGAACATTCCGGGAGCCACGAAGATCAGAAGAAGGCCCGTTACGAAACCGTAGATACCGGTGGTCTCGGCGAGAGCTACGCCGATGAACAGGTTGCTCCTGATGGTGCCCGTGAGCTCGGGCTGACGGGAGATGGCTTCGAGCGCTTTGCCCGCGGCGTAACCTTCGCCGATTCCGGGGCCGATACCTGCGATCAGAGCGAGTCCGGCGCCGATGGCGCAGCCCATGAGTACTATAGCTCTTTCCATTTTGTTTCCTCCATTGTCTTTATGTGCTATTCCTCTCCGGCCGCCGATGATATGAACACCATCGTCAGCACGCAGAAGATAAATGCCTGCATGAACGAGCTGAACCAGTCGAAGTACAGCGAGAGCACCGCCGGGACGCCCACCGCAAGGAAGGGTATGCTCCCGAGGAGCTCGCCCACCTTGCCGGGCAGGAGCCCGAAGAGCATGTGGTTCACGCTCATGAGCCCTGTATAGACCAGGGCCGAGATGACGACGCCCGAGACGATGTTTCCGAAGTGACGGAAGGACATCGATACCGGCTTGAAGAGCTCGCCGAGCACGTTGAACGGCGTCATCAGGAATATCGGTTCAGTGAAGCCCTTGAGGTAGCCCCCCAGGCCGCTCGACTTGATGTTGTGGTAGGTGATCAGCACGAAGACCACGACCGCCCAGGCCAGCTCGGTGGAGACGTCGCCCGTGGGCGGGTGGAGCCCCAGAAGCGAGGTCAGGCTCGAGCAGATCGAGAGGCTGAATATCGCCGCGATGAAGGGCACGTAGCGCCCCCATGACTCGCCCATGTTCTGAAGGACGAAGTTCTCGGCCATCCTCACGAGGTACTCGGCCACCGCCTGGCGCTTGCTGATGTCCTTGACCCTGAGGTCCTTCGTAAGCCAGCGGCACAGCAGCGTGAGCACGATCATCACGCACCAGGTGATGACGAGGGTCGAGGTGATGTTGATCCCCCCGAGTATCGGTATCGTATAGAGTATCGGAGAACCGTGGATATTTACGCTCATTCGTTCCCCTCCTTTTTAGCCTTGAAAGCGGGCAGTATCTGCATCGCGTAGAGCACTATCCTCGGGAAGAGCAGCGGGATGATCCCCGCGGCGGTGTCCACGAAGGGCAGGAAGTACGCTAGCAGCGCGCAGCCCAGGTGTATCATCAGGCGGCCGGCGTAGCTCCTCTGGATGTAGCGCTTGCCCTCCTCGCCCATCTCCAGCGCCTTCGTGACGGAGGAGGCGAGCTGCAGGTAGTACAGCGCGACTGCCGCGAGCGCCAGCAGCGCTCCGAGGACGATGCCCAGGCTGAACCTTCCCATGAAGGCGTAGACCGCTATCATGATCAGGCAGCACAGCGCCGTGCCCGAGATTATCTGTTTTATATCGTTTCTGATCGACTGATCGTTCATCTATATGTGCTTGTTGAAATTGGTGCCGCTGCCTACGCCGTCGGCCTTCTCGCGCCTCGCGCGGTCCCTGTGGAGCCCCTTCAGCGTGCTCCTCACCGACGCCGCGGAGCTTATCATCCCGACGACTATCATGACGGCGACCAGCCAGTAGCCTATGCCGAAGCGCTCGCAGAGCTTTACGCCAAGGACCGCGAGCAGGACCGGCGGGACCGCGATCATTATCCCGATCTGGGTGAACATCGCTATTCCCTTGGCGAGGTCTGTGTATCTGTTCATGGTCCTTAGCGGCAGGAATATCCGCCGCGGCCTCTCGCGCCGCGCCCGGCTGCCTTCAAATATAAAAAAGAAAGCCGCGTCAAACACACTGACCAGACTTCCCACCATATTTGCCGATATACCCGCCGTCCCTGCGCGCCTACAAGCGGCGCTTGTGAGGGATAACAGTTTTTCTGATGGTTATTATATTATAAACAACAGGCTATTGCAAAAGAATTTTATGATAGTTTCATTGCATTAAGCTATAAATCATATAAAAGCAGCCCGCGAAGGGCCGCTTTTTTCGATCGATATGCATTTTTTGCTCCCGCGCGGCGCCTGTCAGCCCCCGAATCTCTCCCTGATCGCGGCGACTATGCGCTCGCAGGCCTTTCCGTCCCCGTAGGGGTTGACGGCGTGAGCCATCGCGGCGTAGGCGGCGGGGTCTGTCAGCAGCTCCTTCGCGGCGGCGTAGACGCTCTCCCGCTCCACTCCGGCGAGCTTCGCGGTCCCGGCCTCGACGGCCTCGGGGCGCTCGGTCTCGCGCCTCACGACGAGCACGGGCTTGCCGAGAGCCGGCGCCTCCTCCTGCATCCCGCCCGAGTCGGTGAGGATGAAGAAGGACCTCGCCTGCAGGTTCACGAAGGGCTGGTAGCTCAGCGGCTCGATGAGATGAACGTTGGGAAGGCCGCCGAGGTACTCGGCAGCCTCAGCCCTGACCTTCGGATTCAGGTGCACGGGGTAGACTATCTCGACGTCGTCGAACTCGCGGGCTATGTCCGCGAGAGCGCTGAAGATGTTGGCCATGTACTCGCCGAGGTTCTCGCGGCGGTGGCAGGTCACGGTTATGACCCTCTTTCCCTCGAAATCGATGCCCTTCAGGGTCTCGTCCTCGAACTCGTAGGGGCGGCCGGCGACCTGGAGCAGCGCGTCTATCACGGTGTTTCCGGTCACGTATATGCCGGCTTCGGGGATGCCCTCGCGCAGGAGGTTCTGCCTGTTCTTCTCGGTCGGGGCGAAGTAGAGCTCCGCGATCCTGCTGACCAGGAGGCGGTTCATCTCCTCCGGGAAGGGGGAATACTTGTCGTAGGTCCTGAGGCCGGCCTCGACGTGCCCCACCGGGATCTGCCTGTAGAAGCAGGCCAGGGCGCAGGCGAAGGTCGTGGTCGTGTCCCCGTGGACGAGCACGAGGTCCGGCTTTTCAGCCTCGAGCACCGGATCCAGCCCCGTGAGCACCGCGGAGGTGATCATCCCGAGGGTCTGGTTCGGCTTCATGATGTTCAGATCGTAGTCCGGACGCAGGCCGAAGAGCTCGAGGACCTGGTCGAGCATCTCGCGGTGCTG
>JAEENW010000207.1 GCA_016283945.1 Bacillota bacterium | reverse complement strand
GGCAGGCTCCCCCTGAGCGCCTGGATCGACATGCTGAACTTCCAGGACCAGGTCTATCCCAAGCACTACAACAAGCTGCGCTTCCTGGAGAACCACGACCAGCCCCGCATCGCCTCGAAGATCTCTTCTCCGGAAGCTCTCAGGAGCCTCACGGCCATGCTCTATTTCCTGAAGGGGACGACGCTGATCTACGCCGGGCAGGAGCTCTCCTCGGAGCATCTCCCGAGCCTCTTCGACCGCGATCCCGTGGACTGGAGCGCTCTCGGAAGCTCCCTCGACCTCAGCCCCCTCATGGCGCGCATGGCGGGTATAAAGAAGGAATATCTCTCGCCCGATGACATCTTCTTCGGCCGGGCGGACGACGCGAACCGGGCGGCGGTCCTGGTCAGGGGCGGAGGCGGACTCAGGAAGACGGGCATCTTCCCGCTCACCGGACAGCCCTGCGAGCTGCGCGTCGGCCTGCCCGACGGCGAATATACCGATATTATTGCAGGCGGGAGCATAAATGTGTTTAATAACACCTGCGTTTCCGACGGAACACCTAAGATAATCGTGTCAAAAAGCCAAAACGGCGGACAAGCTAATCGTTGACACCGCCCGAGCGAGGTCATATAATTATTCGATAGTAAGGCATTTTACAATTCGTCTTATTAACAGTTATAGAAGGAGATGTAAAAGAAAATGAAAAAGATCATTGCTCTTCTCCTCGCCATGGTGATGGTTCTCAGCCTCGCCGCCTGCGGAGAGAAGAAAGAAGAGACCAAGGAGCCCGAGAAGGGATCCGTCTACTGGCTGAACTTCAAGCCCGAGCTCGATGAGACCGCTCAGGCTCTCGCCAAGGCTTACACCGAGAAGACCGGCGTCGCCGTCAAGGTCGTCACCGCCGCCTCCGGCACCTACAGCCAGACCCTCACTTCCGAGATGGACAAGACCTCCGCTCCGACCATGTTCGTGATCGGAAACCAGGCCGGCGTCAAGGATTGGAAGGATTACGCCCTCGACCTGAAGGGAACCGCCATCGCGAACGAGCTCAGCACCGACGCCTACAACCTCTACGATGAGACCGGCAAGCTCGTATCCATCGGTTACTGCTTCGAGTGCTACGGCATCATCGTCAACCCCGACCTCATCGAGAAGGCCGGCCACACCATGGACGAGATCAAGAACTTCGAAGGCCTCAAGACCGTCGCTGAGGACATCCACAGCAGAGCGGCCGAGCTCGGCTTCGACGCGTTCTCCAGCTCCGATATGGACGGCAGCTCCTCCTGGAGATTCACCGGACACATGGCCAACCTCGAGTACTTCTACGAGGAGAGGGATGCCGGCGGCTGGACCGAGTGCCCCGCTCAGCTCACCGGAGCTTATATGCAGAACTTCAAGAACCTCTATGACCTCTGCATCAACAACTCTATCACCGAGCCGACCGCTCTCGCCAACGGCGGACACGACGCCGAGAACGAGTTCAAGACCGGCAAGGCTGCGTTCTTCGTAAACGGCTCTTGGGAGTATGCCGCCGTCTCCGGCGACGTTCCCAGAGCGACCATGATCCCGTACTACTGCGGAGTCGCCGGCGAAGAGAAGGCCGGACTCAACTGCGGTACCGAGAACTGCTGGGCTATCAACGCCAAGGCTTCCGCCGCCGATCAGCAGGCCACCATGGACTTCATGGTATGGCTCGTCTCCGATCCCGAGGCTTCCGCCAAGATGGTCGAGCAGCTCGGAATCATGCCTTACAAGAACGCTGTAGCTTCCTCCAACGGCTTCCTGGCCGACGCTGCCAGATACACCGATGACGGCTGCTACGTCATGGATTGGGCTACCAACTACCAGCCGAACGTGGACGACTACAGAGCCGCCCTCGTATCCGCTCTCAACGCCTACAACGCCGATCAGAGCGACGCCAACTGGGAGACCGTCAAGACCGCTTTCGTAGACGGCTGGGCTGTCCAGTACAAGAAGGCCAATCAGTAAAAAGAAAAGCACCTGAAAAGATGTGATCTTTCGGGGCGGGCGCGTTCGCCCGCCCCGTTTTTTTCGAAAGGAGGGACGCTTTGAAAGCTTCAAAGGGGTTCTTCAAGAATCCATTACGCCGCTGGTGCTGGCTCTTCATGGGCCCGGTGCTCGCGGCCTTCGCGATCGGCTTCGTCTGGCCGTTCTTCCAGGGGATCTACCTGTCCTTCTGCAAGTTCAGGCTGATACGCGACGCCAAGTTCACTGGGCTGGACAACTACGCCGCCGCGCTGGCCGACGAGAGCTTCAGGCACTCGTTCTGGTACACCGCGCTGTTCGCGATAGTGTCGCTCGTGATAATCAACGTGCTCGCCTTCACGGTCGCCTACCTGCTCACGCAGGGGCTCAAGGGCAGCAATCTGTTCAGGACGGTTTTCTTCATGCCCAACCTCATCGGAGGCATAGTTCTGGGCTACATCTGGTCGATGATCTTCGACGGCATACTCTCGAGGTACGGCACCTCGATACTGCTGGAGACCAAATACGGCTTCTGGGGTCTTATCATCCTCATGTGCTGGCAGCAGGTCGGATACATGATGATAATCTACATCGCGGGTCTGCAGGCCGTGCCTGAGGACATGCTCGAGGCGGCCAAGATCGACGGCGCCAACAAGTGGCAGACCCTCTTCCAGGTCACCATCCCCAACGTCATGCCCTCG
>JAEENW010000206.1 GCA_016283945.1 Bacillota bacterium | reverse complement strand
ATACTTGAGCTCCGGATCCTTCCTCATCAGGGCGCGGATCTTGGACGCGGTGTATCTCGCCTCCTCGTGATCGTCGAAGGCCCTGTAGTACTCTATCTTCTCGCCGGCCTCTGCGCCGGTCCACATGTGCTTTTCCTTGCGGCCGCGGTTCCGCGCGATGACGCTGTGCGCAGCTTCGATGATGTTTCCGGTGGAGCGGTAGTTCTGCTCGAGCTTGATTACCTTTGCGCCCGGGAAGTCCTTCTCGAACTCCAGGATGTTCCTTATGTCCGCGCCGCGCCACTCGTAGATGCACTGATCGTCATCGCCTACGACGCAGAGATTGCCGCTCTTCTCAGCGAGCAGCTTGACCAGCTTGTACTGCAGCATGTTGGTGTCCTGATACTCGTCCACCATTATGTAGCTGAAGCGGTCCTGCCAGCGCTCGAGCACGTCCCTGTGCCCCTCGAAGAGCCTCACGGTGTTCAGTATGAGGTCATCGAAGTCCATCGCGTTGTTCTTCTTCAGGGCATCCTCGTAAGCCCTGTAGATCTTTATGATGTCCTCGAAGTGGAACACTCCCTTGTACTTCCTCTCGTACTCGTCGGGGCCGATCTCCTGCTCCTTGGCCTTGGAGATCTCGCTGAGCACGTAAGCCGGGGCGTTGCGCTTCTCGTCGAGCTCCTCCTGCTTGATGATGCTCTTGATGAGCGCCTTCTGATCCACGGGATCGTAGACGACGAAGTTGCTCCCGAAGCCTATGGACTTGGCCTCGCTCCTGAGTATGCGAAGCGCCGCGGAGTGGAAGGTCTGTATCCACATGCCCTTTATAGGGCCTATGAGCGCCTCGACGCGGTCGCGCATCTCCAGCGCCGCCTTGTTCGTGAAGGTGACGGCGAGTATGGACCAGGGGGAGATCCCCGCGTCCTTGACCATATAGGCTATGCGGTGGGTCATGGTGCCGGTCTTGCCGGAGCCTGCCCCCGCCAGTATCAAAAGGGGGCCCTCGAGCGTCGTCGCGGCCTCCCTCTGCTGAGGATTCAGTTTATCGAGATAATCGGGCATTTGCTCTCCTTTTCGTTCGCTAAACAGTATACCACAGATGTATGGGGCGTGGGCGCGTTCTTGCCGCCGATCGGAGGGTGAATGCGTGAGAGAGGCATGCAGCTGTGCCTTAAGCGGGTCATTTGGGAAGCCGGTTCTTAGCGAAAACGAGCGTAAGCGAAGTTTGAGCTTAGAACCGCTGCTGGGCTCCCAACTAAGCGCAAGCGGGCCCGCGAAGGCACAGCTGCATGAGGCTGAAAATGATCCATTTGCGCACACGTATCCTCCGCAATCGCAGAGCGGACGGGAACATGTCCCGTCCGCTCTCGAAGGAGTATTATTCGAAATGGCTTAAGCTTTCTTATTACCGCGCCCTACTCGATGACGTAGAGCTTGGCGCCCTTGGGCACCGGGCAGGTGTAGCCGCCCTGAGCCTTGACGCGCTTCTTGTGATCTGCCTTGGCAGCCTTGATGATCTTGGGGCTGTTGAGGAGGTCGATGCCGGTCGCGCATAGCACCTTGGCCGCGTACATCATGCCCTTGTCGCCGATGGAGGTGGCGCCGCAGGCCACGTTCTGCCAGGAGTGTCCGGGCGAGCCCGCGGGATAGGTCGCGGCGTGCATCTGGATCGTGGGGATCTCCCAGGATACGTCGCCGACGTCGCTGGAGCCCGGGCTCTCGACGTACTTGCTGAAGAAGGGCATCAGGAAGTTGTTGATCGCCTTAGTCCCGTTCTCGCTGAGCTTCTGCACCTCGAGGGCGATGTCCTCGTCGTGCTGGGCGCCGGAGCCGGAGACCCTCATGCCGGGGAAGCTCTTCCGGAGCTCTGCCGCGTATGCCCACTCCTCGTCGGTGTAGACCGGGAGGGGGACCTCCTGCATGTTCTGGTAGACGAGCTTCTCGAGCACTGTGTTCATCACGGTGTTGGAGCAGGCGTCGACGAAGATCTTCTCGACCTCGGTCTCGGTCATCTCGGCTGCGGCCTTGGCGATCTTGTCGACCCTCTTCTGCAGAGCTACGGCGTCGCCGACCTTGGTCGAGCGGACCATGTAGAGCACGTCGGCGTAGGGCTGCACCACGTTGGGCGAGTTGCCGCCGGCGTTGGTGATGGCGTAGTGGATCCTCGCGTCGGGCTTGGCGTGCTCTCTCAGATACTGCACTCCGGTGTTCATGAGCTCGACGGCGTCGAGAGCGGAGCGACCCTCGAACGGGTTGCCCGCCGCGTGAGCCGCGACTCCCTTGAACTTGTACAGGGTCTGGATGCAGGAGTTGCAGGTGCCGGTGACGACCTCGTTGGAGTCGCCGGGGTGCCAGGTGATGGCTACGTCGGCGCTCTTCCAGACCTTGTCTCTGGCCATGAGCGCCTTGGAGGCTCCGCCCTCCTCGCCCGGGCAGCCGTAGAAGACGACGGTTCCCTGCCTGCCGCTCTCCTCGAGGTAATGCTTGATGCCGAGAGCCGCGCCGAACGCGCCGGCTCCGAGCATGTTGTGGCCGCAGCCATGGCCGCTGCCGTCGGGGATGAGGAAATCTCTCTGTGTGGCTCCCGCCCTCTGGGAGAGGCCGGAGAGCGCGTCGAACTCGCCCAGCACAGCGATCACGGGCTTGCCGGATCCGAAGCTGCCCTTGAAGGCGGTGTCGATCCCGCAGAGGCCTTCCTCGACCTCAAAGCCCTCCTGCTTGAGCTTTTCGACGTACAGGGCGGCGGACTTGTACTCCTTGAGGGAGAGCTCCGCGTAGTCCCATACCTTGTGCGATATCTCGTTTATGAGCTCCTGCTTCGACTCAACGAAGTCGATAGCGGCCTGCTTTAAAGCTTCCATCGTGTCTCCTTTCGCGCGGCGACTGCGCCGTATAAAAGCGGAGCGGCGGCCTGCGCGGCACTGTGCCGCGGTGCCGCCGCCGGTATCTTCTGTTTAAACTAATAGAGCACCTTGCTGAGGAAGTCCTTGGTCCTCGGGTTCTGGGGATTCCTCATGACCTGGTCGGGGGTGCCGCTCTCGGCGATGATCCCGTCGTCCATGAAGAGTATCCTGTCGGAGACCTCCCTTGCGAAGCCCATCTCGTGGGTGACTATGACGGAGGTCATGCCGGACTTTACCAGATCCTTGATTACGTCAAGCACCTCGCCTACCATCTCGGGGTCGAGAGCGGAGGTCGGCTCATCGAAGAGCATCACGTCCGGCTCCATCGCGAGAGCCCTGACTATCGCGAGCCTCTGCTTCTGTCCGCCGGAGAGCCTCGAGGGGTGCTCGTTCTTCTTCTCGATGAGCCCTACCCTGTTGAGCAGCGCGATGGCTATCTCATCGGCCTCGGCCTGGGTCTTCTTCTTGGTCTGCACCGGCGCGAGGGTGATGTTCTGCATCACGGTCATGTTCGGGAAGACGTTGAAGTGCTGGAACACCATACCCATCTTCTGCCTGTGGATGTTGATGTCTATGTCAGACGAGGTGATGTCTACTCCCTCGAACCAGATGTGGCCCTCCTCGGGGACCTCGAGCATGTTCAGACACCTGAGGAAGGTGCTCTTGCCGCCGCCCGAGGGTCCGATGATGGAGACGACCTCGCCCTTGGTAATGTGTTCGTTGATGCCCTTGAGCACGTGGAGCGGCTCCCTGCCCTCCACCTTGAAGCTCTTGTGGACGTTCTCTGTTCTAATCACTTACTCTAAGCCTCCTCTCAAATCTGTTCAGGAAGAAGGTCAGGATCTTGTTGATGACGTAGTAGATCACAGCCACTATGAACAGGCACTCGAATGTCAGGAAGGTATTGCCCCTGACTATAAGGTACGAAGTCATTATATCACCGATGAAGAAGGTCGACGCGAGCGAAGTATCCTTCGTGATGGTGACGAACTCGTTGCCGAGCTCGGGGAGTATGTTCTTCAGAGCCTGAGGAAGGATGACCTTCTTCATCGCCTGGGAATAGGTCAGTCCGAGGCTCCTTGCGGCCTCCATCTGTCCCTTGTCGACGGCCTGGATTCCGGAACGGAAGGCCTCGGAAAGGTAGCATCCGCTGTTGATGGAGAACGCGACGCTTACCGCCATGAACTCGCTGACCTTGAAGGGCAGGAGCTTAGGGACCAGGAAGTAGCCTACGTAGACCTGCAGGAGCATAGGCGTACCTCTGATGAGGTCGACTATGAAGCTGCTCACAGCCCTCAGAGGCTTGTGGAACGACATCCTCATGTAGCAGAGGATGAGTCCGAGCAGCGCTCCGAAGACGACCGTGATCAGCGAGAGGAGCAGCGTATGGCTGACTCCCGTGATCAGAAACACCTTCCAGTATTTCGTGAATATCCTTACGACGTTAGAAAAACTCATATCTTGATCAACTATCCTTCCGTCCGGCTCTCGCCTGACTTACTGAGGGGCCCGCTTGTTTCAGACGGGCCCCGGTTGTTTATCGGATGTGCTTGGGATCTGGCGCCCGATCGCTCAGGCGGCCTTGTTCGTCCCGGGTCTACTTCTTCTCTTCTTCGGTATCGGTGATGGCGTTTCCTTCAGCGTCGTAGCTGATCTCAGCAGCGCTCTTGATTCCGGCGAGCTCCCTGGCGTCGGCATACCAGGTGGTGTAGTAGCCGGCGTCCTGAGCCTTGGTCATGGACGCGTTGATGGCGTCGCAGAGAGCGGTGGAATCCTTGTGCATCAGGATGACGTTGCCCTGATCCTCGATGTTGAACATGAAGTCGGTGAGGGCGACCTTGTCGTTGTTGGACATGATGGCCTCGCCGTTGCCCCTGGCTACGGCCAGAGCGTCTATGTTGCCCTCGGTGAGAGCGATGACGGCGGTACCGAGATCGGTGAACTGCTTGATGGTGATGTTGTCGACCACGTTGGCGAGCTGCTCGGTCACGAGGTTGAGCTGGAGGGAAGCGGTCTGAGCTCCGATGGTGAGTCCGGCGAAGTCGTCAGGCTCCTTGAAGTTGCCGCCGTTGCCGGCGAGTACGAGCAGTCCCTGGCCGGATTCATTTCCGGTATCGTACGGCTGGGAGAGCTGGAAGTTCTCTTTTCTCTCGGGAGTGGCCGAGAAGCCGGAGATGGACATGTCTACGGACTTGGACTGAACGGCAGCCTGGCAGGCTCCGAAGTCCATCGGCTTGATCACGAGCTCGAGACCCATGTCCTCAGCGAGGAAGGCGGCGAGCGTCGGGTCGAAGCCTACGAACTGATCCTGACCGCTCTTGGAGGTGTCTACGAACTCCATCGGAGCGAAGTCCGGGGAGATGGCCACGGTGAGCTTTCCGGGCTCTACGAGGCCGAGGGGGTTCTTGTTCTCTTCTTCTTTCTTCTCACCGCAGGCTGCGAGAGAGAAGGCCATGATCATTGCGAGCGCGATTGCGAATAGCTTTTTCATTTTATACTTTTCTCCTTCTTGATTATGCACTATTTATGCGTCTAGTGAATAATTGTTTCGCTTAAGCTTTATGGTGTTATTATACTCCCGCTCTCTGCATAAACAATGGGTTGTATTGCATATTTTCGGGTTATTTCGAGGTGTTTTCAACTATTTTTGCATATTTTGCAGACTATTCTGAATGGGCCTATATCTGTATATCTGATAGCATGAACTTGTCTATCGATATTATAGCGGGAATCGATATGCATAAGTATGGCCGATGCATGAATAGAGCCAGATCCTGCGCTTAGTTAAGCGCTTCGCACTTCCAGCGCAGACACGCTCCCGCTGCCGGGGCCCCTCCCAGCGGTTCTAAGCTCCGTCTTCGTTGCTTCGCAACTCGCCGAT
>JAEENW010000205.1 GCA_016283945.1 Bacillota bacterium | reverse complement strand
AAGCTGATCCACTGGCCTGACGGAACGGTCTACACGCCGCTCGAAAAGCGCCCCGGCCTCGTGATCGGAAGTCCCGCCGCCAACGCGGGGACGATATACCTGCTCGCGATCGATTTCCCCGCGGGGAAGATCACGGTGTATGGATTCGGGTCTGAGGAAGGCCCCGAGCCCCGCCTCAGGACCCTCGCCGAGCTCCCTTTAAGCGAGGGCGAGGACTGCTACAACCTGATGCTGCACACCAGGCCGCTCACGCTTAGCCTGCAGGGAAACGGCCCCCTGGACGACGGGCGCGACGCCTACCGCTTCAGGATGATCTGGCCGCAGAAGGCATGCTTTGAGATCGGCCCGAACGAGAGCTTCGGCGAGCGCGAGGGAGATCTGCTCTACTTCAGCGCCTGGTACGAGGACCCGGATTACCGCGAGGAGACTATAGTCCGCAGCGCCGCGGACGGCGCGGTGCTCGGGACCCTCGAGGGAGACGTCGTCCGGATGCCGGACGGAACGCTCTGGAGGGTACGGTAGATCAGAGTCCCTTTCACCCCCACCTTCTCTTCAGAACATCAGCTCTAAGAAACAGCGTCGCCTTGTCTTCCGCCTTCAGCGGAGCCAGGGCGCCGCTTTTTGCGAGCGCGTTCACATACTGGCGCGAACATCCCAGCAGCGCCGCGGCCTCGGCCGCTGTCACGACACAGCGCTCCGCGAACGAACGCAGGTCTGCGGTCTCAAGACCGAGCTCTTCGCCCATCCCCTGCAGTTCCCTGCCGGAAATATACAGTTCTTCGGACCAGCGGATCCCAAGCCCGCCTGCCTGAGGTTTGACATAGCCGAAAAGCTTCGGAGCCCTCACAAACACCGAAAAGCCGGGACGCTGCGCAACAAAGCCGCTCAGATCCACGCGCTTAACAGCGCCGCTCCTCAGCATCAATATCAGTTCAAAACCGCCCACTGCGATAACGTCGTCTACACGGGAGGCAAGTATACCGGCCAGAGCGCGGTCCGGCTCTTTTCCGGAAACATCCGCCAGATAAAAATCATCCTGCGCGCAGCGGCCCATGGCGTAGGTCAGAAGAGCATATTCGTCGTATTCCCTGAGGCCCAATTCCTTCAGGATCTGCCCTATGTTCTGCCTTTCGACAGGAACGATCCGTTCCCTCACCCACGCGGCGCTGAGCCTCGGGCCGAGCGATAATACCCCTCTCTCCGCGTACGAGGAGATCATAAGCGGGAGCTCCCACGCCTCGGCTCCTTCCGGGATCTCGATCAGAAACTCCTTTTCATACTCGAAGTAGAACAGGTAGGCGAGGTCCTTTCTGGGCTTGTCATCTTTGTGCCTTATCGCGAAGATCTTCATAGTGCTCAAGGCGCCTCCTTATCATTTCACGCATCTTCTCCTGACGCGGTCCGCTTATTATTCCATCCAGATCGTTGAAGACATAAGCCATGTCATCTTCGGTCAGCGGAGAAAAGACCGGCATGCGATCCGGCGGGATCAAGGCAAGATTTTCTTCAGCCGATCTGCCGCCGACAAACGATTGGACCGCTCTGTCCTCCAGAACATCAAAATCAGACAGTGCTTCCTCCGCGCAGCCAAACAAAAGCGACAGACCGTGATCGAAGAGCGGAGCCAGCCTGTATGAACTTCCGCGTCTCCGCAGCCTCAGAGCCTCCATATTTCCTCCATGGCGATCCCTGTTCAATATCAAATAGTCGACAGCCAGCATCTCCCATATACGGACTCCCCATCCCATGCGTAGACAGAATTCCAGCGGCGTCTCGCTGTCAATATGCTCAGATCCATACAGAAGATCCAATACTATCTTGCTCTCTCCGCGGTTCTTGAAATCCTCGGACGCGCACATATACACTTCCTCGCGACGGCCGTTCAGCATGATATCCGCATGGATGAGATCATAATCAAGATGCTCTATCCCAAGCGCATTGAGCAGTCTGCATACAACCAGTTCGTTGACGCACTCAAAACCTGTCACCCCGCGCAGAGGGTCATAATTCGAAAGCTTGTAGTAGATCTTCTTTCCGCCGAGTTCGGAGTAGGATTTGAGGAAGGTCCCCGCCGTTCCGGACGACCTGCGGTCCAGCCCCCAGACAAGATGCGTCATATCCTGTTTTTCACGTATGATCTCAGCCATCTCTGTTCCCTCCTGATAAACAATAATAGCCCGATATCTTGACGTACGTCAACAATATCGGGCTATTCTTTCAGCATTTGGGAGTTAGCTAGGCCCTACTCCTTCATCCTGTACTCCACGAATCCGCCCCTGCGGCGGCTTCCGGTGTTCCAGAGGCCCTCGAGGGGGAGCCACTCGTACTCGCTGTAGGTGACCGCCTTGACCTTGAAGCCGTCCGTGTCGTCGTAGCCGTTGATGAGGAACCAGTGCCAGAAATAGTCCCTGAAGGCGGGGTCCTTGTGCTCCAGGATCAGGGTCGGGATGGGGAAGCCGGCGTCGATCTGGCGGCGCACGAAGGCTTCGGCGGCCTCATAGCTCTCCTCCCCACTGAACTCGGCCATGCTGAGCCTGTCCTCGCCGCAGTCCTTCAGGTACTTTCCGAACCACTCGACGTAGATGCTGAGCCTGTCGATCCCGGTCATGCGCGGCCAGAGGTAATCCCTCATATGCTGCGCGAAGTTCACGTACTCCTCCCTCGTGAGCGCCCAGGGGTCACCCGGGTAGAGCTTCGTGAGGCCGAACTCCCGCGCGAAATACACGCAGCTGTCGCAGGCCGTCTCCGCCCCGCAGCCGCCCACGCGCATGAAGCGCGTGAGGAACCAGTCCTGGTTTCCCCCGTATGAGTCTCCGATATAGAAATGTGGAAGTTCGTGCTTCATCGTCTGCTGTCACCTATCAGACCGTCTGGACGATCTGTTCTTTTTTCTCTTTCTCTTCTTCCGCGGCGGCGGGAGCGTTCTGAACGGCGGGCGCCTGCTGGACCTGCTTCCAGAACTCGCCGGAGCCCTACTCGAGCCCCGCGGACGCGAGGTCCATCATCATGTCCGATCCGTCGGCGCCCTTCGCCATTACGAAGATGCGCGGAACGTCCTCCGCGTAATTCCTGATCCGGCCGTCGGTCTCGACGATGATGCCCAGATCGTCCTCCAGGCTGCTCTTCAGCCTGTAGTTCAGGATGTCCAGATCAAATTTGTTGACCGGCCTGCGTCCCTGGCGACTCTTGAGGGCGTCCACGCGGTCCAGGATGTCCTGAGTGTATAAGTCGTCTCTAAAAGCCATAACACAGCCTCCTTCGGGCTATTCTGATATCATTTGCCGGGACCATCTTCGCAGGGCTTGTCCAACAGATGTCCAACGAGGGCAAGAATAAGTTTAAACATTTAGAAAACGGAAGTTCGTGGTTCTTGGTGTAAATGATACATAAAATGACGTCCGCTTACAAGCGGTCGACATTCCCCTATGCATATAGTTTGTGCTCCTATGTGAATGATTGCAATTTGCAACATCGATTTGAAACCCTACACAGCACGTATTATAATTAAAAATGGAGTTATATGAGCATTGTTAATGCTAGCTTAAATACAAGGAGACACACTATGGCAGTCAGTTATGACCGGCTTTGGCATATCCTGATCGATAAACACTGGAGCAAGACCAAGCTGATAAAAGAAGCAAAAATCAGTACAAATGCCATGGCAAAAATGGGCAAAGGCCAAGATGTCCGCGTAGAGAC
>JAEENW010000019.1 GCA_016283945.1 Bacillota bacterium | reverse complement strand
GCTGTTCGCCCATTAAAGAGGTACGCGAGCTGGGTTCAGAACGTCGTGAGACAGTTCGGTCCCTATCCGCTGTGGGCGTCGGAAATTTGAGTGGAGCTGTCCTTAGTACGAGAGGACCGGGATGGACGCAGCTCTGGTGCACCGGTTGTCGTGCCAACGGCATGGCCGGGTAGCTACCTGCGGACGGGATAAGCGCTGAAAGCATCTAAGTGCGAAGCCCCCCACAAGACCAGATTTCCTTCTCTTAAGAGATAAGACCCGTGGGAGACTACCACGTTGATAGGTCGGAGGTGTAAGTGCCGCGAGGCATTCAGCTGACCGATACTAATAGGTCGAGCACTTGACCAAAGTGTTTCTCGCTTCACATTGTTCGGTTTTGAAGGTACAAGCCTTCAGTTTAATACTTTTAAGCATATCTGGTGACAATATCGTTGGGGTTACACCTGTTCCCATCTCGAACACAGTAGTTAAGCCCTTCAGAGCCGATGATACTTGGCGGGAAGCTGCCCGGGAAAGTAGGACGTCGCCAGTTTTGCTTTAGGCCCGTTGGTCAAGAGGTTAAGACATCGCCCTTTCACGGCGGTAACATGGGTTCAATTCCCGTACGGGTCACCAAAGAGGGCTGCTCCAAGCAGCCCTTTTTCATATCTGTGGATATGGCGGAATTGGCAGACGCGCAGGATTTAGGTTCCTGTGGGAGACCGTGCAGGTTCGACCCCTGTTATCCACACCAGCAGGCCGCTCCGGAAGGGGCGGCCATTTTATTCCTCCGGTTCTTCGTAGAACTGTACCCTGAATACATCTTCCCTCTCTATGATCCCGCAGTAGCTCCATCTTCCGAAGCGATCCTCCGCGCTCTCCAGAGGCAGCCCTTTCGAGCTGAGATAGCTGAGAAATGCCTCGCCGCCGCTCAGCCCCGAGCCCTCTTTGGGCGTCGAGACATCCCAGAAGCTCATCCCGTCACTCGTCCAGAGGCACAGCTCTATATCGGGGCCGCTGTCCATCTTGCAGCTGATCAGGCTCTCGATCAGAGTGCCGTCGCCGTAACGGAAAGGCCCTGAGGCATCTGACCGCGCCACGTGCTTCATGAACTCCTCAAAGAGATAACCGGTCTTTCTGTAAGCTTTCATCATCATGATCCCTCCCTCTTCTTTCCATTATCATTGTAGCGCGGATCATGTCCCGTATTCAGTACATAAAAACGGCCCGCGGCGGGCCGTTTTTGTGAGCTTGGCTTTGTATATATGCGTTGAACGGCAATTTGCGTTGAGCGGTAACGCATGTTGAACGGAGATCGCCGCGTCCTATGGATTCTGAGCGTATTTTTTCAGAGCAGCCGCCAGCGAGTCTCTGATCCTGTCCCTGAGCGCGGCGGGAGAGATCACCTCCACGTGGTCGATGTACTGAGTCGCCCAGTGATGCATGGCGTTCGGGCTGGCCTTGACAGTCACCCTGATCTTGTCCGGTGCGGCTCCCTGAACTATGGTAATGTCCGTTCCGAACCAGTCGATTATATGGTCGAGTATGCCCGCGTCGGCGATGAACTCTATGCGCTCCGGCTTGTCGGTGTACATGTAGGGCATGGCGGTCGACAGATCCTTGTAGCTTATGCCGTTTTCGAAGCCCTTGACGCTGCGGACGGGGACAGCCTTCTTCTCGGTCAGCGTCATGTTCGTTATGTGGTCCAGGCGGTGAAAGACGATGTTGCCCCAGTATTCGCTGTAGGCCATGAGATAGTATCTCTGGTTGTGCAGCAGCATGAGGTAGGGGCTGACGTACTGCTCGGAGGAGCGGTGCAGCTTTTTGTCCGGGCCGTATTTGTTGTAGTCGTAGTGGATCTGGCATCCGCTCTCGATCGCCGAATCGATGAGCTCTATGTTGTAAAACAGATCCTGATTGTCTGTCTTGCTCCAGTCGTTGAGCGAGTGGATGTACTTGACGCTCGACTTGAAGTATCTGTTGGACTGCGCGCAGATGCGCTCGATCAGATCCCTGGAATGCCTGGCCGTGATGTAGCGGCTGCTCAGTATGCCGTCGATCAGCAGGTGAAGCTCGGGGTCCTCGAAGTCGCGGTACTCGAGGTAGCTGCCCGACCTCTGCGACTCGATCTCGATGCCGGCCTCCTTGAGCAGGGATATGTTGCGGCCAATGGCCTTCCTTTCGATGACTATGCCGTAATCCTTCTCGAGATGCCTCGCTATGTCCTCCTGCGTCAGGGGATGATCCGCGTCGCTGTATTCCTTGAGGATTTGCCATATCCTCAGAAGCGCGAGTTTTTTAGGTTCAAAGCTCTCCATGCTGTCCTCCGGCCGGCATACGCCGACATTTATCACTACTATATCAACTGTATTGTACCATAAACAGGACATCATTGTGAGTATCATCGTGTCTGTGAGGGAAAGGAGCTTATATGGCGGCTTGTGAGGCATTTAAGATGAACGATCCGGGTGCTGCGCTTGAGCACATGGATCTGAAGACGGTGAAATACTACGGCACGGATGAACTGTCCGCGGCCTGCGGCAGGATACTGACGGAAAGGGACCCCGACTGGGTCTTCATCCAGAGATGCGAACGCTGCGGAGGCTATGCGCTGATGATGGTCTGCGACAACGATTTCGCTTATTACGACGACGGACCGGTGCTGCGCGACGTCTATCTCTATCCTGTGGAAAGCCCGGAGCAGGCGGAAGAGCTCATATCCACGTCTGAAGGCCTGCTCGGCCTCACCTCGTGGAGCCCTGAGGAGTGCGTGGTCTACAGGGAAGGGAGGCGCTATCACTGGCGGTAATGATCCGGTTCAGCGCCGCGCAAGGGCTCGCGGCAGCGACCGCGGGGTTTAAGATGATGAGCGCCGTATGATATAATCGAAGTGCAATACATCGATGGGATATCTTCTTTGACCGCCTCGGGGCGGCAGCGGAGGACGGCGCATGAATGAGAGATTTATACTGGCTCCCGGCGCGAGCGGAACAGAGCTTTTGAGATCGCTCGCCAGGCACGGCGTGAACACCATGGGACTGCGCGTTCTGGGAGCGCCGGAGCTCGCGAGAACGGCGCTTATGCGTTCAGGGATTCCGATAACGGAGAGGTTCCTCACTTCAAGAGAGGAGCCATCCGTTATCTATTCTTTTTTGAACGGGATAGATTACTTCTCCCCGCCCTCGTTTTCCGTGGCGCAGGACCTGGCGGGCGCGCTGAGGACCTTGAGACAGCTCGCGGCGGGAGATGAGGAGAAGGACGTGGAGGAAGCCCTGTCCATGGGCGAATTTCCGGAAAAGAACGGGGCTCTTCTCGAGGTATTCAGGCTCTACGCCGCCGTGCTGAAGAGCGAGGGGCGCATCGACGGTCTTGGGATCGTCAGAAAGGCGCTCGCCGAGGCCTCGCCGCTCTGCGGCTCCCCGGCGTCCAACGGTACGGAGCTCCTCTGCCTGAAGGAGTTCCCGCTGTCGCCGCTGGAAAGGGCTCTCGCGGAGAAGCTCTCCGGCGGGAGCCTTAAGACCATAGGCCTGAGCGAGCTTTACGGAGCGCAGCCCGCCTCCGAAGCGCCTGCTCCGATCAAATACACCGAGGCCTACGGCAAGATCAGCGAGGCGGAGAGCCTCGTCGCGGATATCGCCTTGGGAGGAAGGGCATACGACGACTGTGTCATCGCCTGCGCCGACAGCTCCTACTATCAGATATTCTACGACATCTCCAAGCGCTACGGGATCCCGATGAGCTTCGGCTCCGGCGTTCCCATCCTGGATTCCTGCCCCGCGAGGCTGCTCAAGCTCATATACGAGTGGAAGGGCCACGGCTACAGCGGCATCGATTCCCTGCGCGCGATGATAACGAGCGACTCCTTCGACCGCACGGCTCTCGCCGAGACCGTTGGCAGCGGGCCGCTCGGCAGAAAAGAGCTCGACGAGTTCATCATCCTCTGCGGCTCGCTGAGGCTGTCCTTCGACTCGGCGGAGAACGCGAAGAGACTGGGCGCGTACAGGGCGCTGCTCGGGGGAGA
>JAEENW010000204.1 GCA_016283945.1 Bacillota bacterium | reverse complement strand
AGCTCCGCCCTCGGCAGCGCGATACCTATGGAATAGGCAGCGGCGAAGGACAGCTGAAAGCCGCTGTCGAAGACCGTGTAGGGCGATGCGAGCGTGAAGACCATGCAGCAAAGAGCGGCGGCCGATACCAGGTCGTAGCGCCGCCTGAGATGGAAGGACGCGAGATGAAGGGCTATCATCGATGCCGCCCTCAGCACCGAGACCGAGAAGTCGGACGCAGCCGCGTAGAGCGCGAGCACGGCGAGCGCCGCCGCAGTGCTTCCCGCGCCCTTTCTGCCCCTGAGCAGCGCGGAGACGGAGGCGTAGACGAGCCCCGCGTGCAGGCCGGAGACCGCCATCACGTGGGATATCCCGGAAGCCCTGTACTCGGAGAGCTGGCCGTCCTCCATGTAGCTCTTCTCCCCGAAGAGCACCGCAGTGAGCACCGGGAACTCGTCCTCGCGGAGGTAAGGCCTGACGGCTTCGAAGAAGCTCCCCTTCAGCAGCGAGATCCGGTGTATGACGTGAAGCTCCACTCCTCCAGCAGCGAAGCGGAAGCGGCTCACCCGGAGCATGACCCGCACTCCCCTCGCCTTAAGATACCTGGCGTAGTCGAAGCCGCCGGGGTTCCTTACGCCCGAAGGCAGCTCCGCGGTCCCCGTGAGCTCCACGCGCCTGCCCGCGAGATCCCTCGCGCTCCTCTCGTCTTCGATATACAGTCTGACGAGAAGCCTCTCGCCGCGGGCTGAAAGCGCCTGCCCGGAGCTGCCGCCTTCCCCGCCATAGCCGCCCGCGTCGATGCCGCGCGTATCCCCTCCTGCCCCCGAAAAGCTCTCCGCCTTGAGCCACAGGGCTGTATAGCCGTCCCTGAGCTCGCTCCTGTACACCGTACCGGAGACGCTGAGCACCGGACCCTCGGCGCCCTCCCTCATGGCCTCGATCTCCCGGGCGCTGAGGAACGCCGTGCCGCGTCCCCGCTCGAAGCTCATCCTCAGGCCTCCCGCGAGGAAGGCCGCGGCAGCGAGCAGCAGTATGGCCGTGCGCCTGCCGCCGGACGGTAGAGGACCGCGCCGGCCGCCGGCCCAGAGGAAGCCGCGCACGCCGCCCGCCGATGATCTCACGATAAGCAAAACGGCGGCGGACGCCGCCGCGCAGAGCTGCCAGGGCCTTATCTCGCTGTAATACGCGAGCAGTATCCCGAGGATCTGCGCGTAGAGCAGGATGAGCAATGGTCTCTTCATGCGGCAGTCGCCCGCTGCCTGTCAAAGCGATATTACATTATTTTCCAGCAGGCGTCAACTAAAACAGCGCCTCCGAAGAGGCGCTGCTCTCTCGCTCTGTATCGCGGAACGATCCGCCGGGACGGACCGCGCGGGATCCGCGCCCGCTGCGACGGCGATCAGGTCGCCGGACGGTTCTCGGGGATGAGGCTGCCCTCGGGCGGGATGTCGTACTCGTCGTCGCCGCCTCCGTCGTTGAGCACCACGACGGTCGGATTGCCGGTGGTCCCCTGCGGAGCGCCGCTTGTGCCCTGAGGTCCGGAGCTGCCCTGCTCGCCGCCCTCTCCGTCCTGCTCGACGGGCTTGTCGGGCATGGTGTAGTTGGCGAGGTCCTCGGCGTGCACGGACATGAAGTACGGCGACACCGGATAGGCGTTGGTATCGGGGTTGTGGTACGGGCAGTAGTAGTCCGGGGTGTCGTAGGCCGAGTCAGCCACGCTCGCGGGATTGAGCAGGAAGCCGCCTCCCCTGGAGCGGAGATTCTCTATGACGTACTTCTCGAGCGAGCTTCCGCAGGGCCTCGTGGTCGTGACCTTGAAGGTCGACAGGCCGTACTCGGCGCACATCGGGGTCGCGAGATATCCGCTGTAGGAGCAGACCTCCTTGATCTTGTGGGAATCGTCGGCCTCGGAGGGCTCGGTGCCCTTGATGAACTTCTCGGTGATGAGGTTGTTCCTTCCGTCGAGGTTGGTGGTCTCGGTGGCGAGCTTGCCCGACCTGCGGTCGACCGTCATGGTGACGAACTCGCCCCTCATCTCGAAGCTTCCACGCTCGTCCATGGCGCCGACCTTCTCCATGACCTTGGCCCAGACCGAAGCCGAGATGGAGCTCGCCTGGCGGAGCTCGACGTTCATGTCGTTGCCCATCCAGACCGCTCCGGTGTACTGCGGAGTGAGTCCGCAGAACCAGAGGTCGTAGGAGTCGGAGGTGGTTCCGGTCTTGCCCACGGAGGGCTGGGAGCTCAGTTTGGCGTTGCTCGAGAGTCCGTTGGTGACGGTGGTCCTGAGTATGTCGAGCATCAGCGAAGCGACCGCCTCGTCGTATACTTTGTGGGTGATGGGATCCGCGCTGAGTATGACGTCTCCGCGCCTGTTGGTGACCGTCGTGTAGCAGATCGGCTCGATGTAGGTGCCGTAGTTGCCGAAGGTCGAGTAGGCGCCCGCCATCTCGAGCGGGGAGATGCCGCGGGTCATTCCGCCCAGCGCCAGAGCCGCGGCGTTGAGGTCGTTGGAGGCTCCGGTAGTGACTATGCTGGTGATGCCCATGTTCTGCAGGTTCTGGACGACCATGTTGGTGTCGAGCTGCAGGAAGAGGTTGACCGCGCAGGTGTTGGTGGACTGCTCGACCGCGTATCTCATGTTCTGGAAGCCGCGGTAGCCGACGTACCAGTTCTTCGGCCAGAGCTTGCCGCCCTGGGCGATGGGGATGTCGTCAATGGGCATCGCAACGGTGAAGTTGCCGAGCCCGTCGACTCCCGCCTGGAGAGCGGAGGAGTAGACCGCGAGCGGCTTGATCGAGGAGCCGGGCTGCCTGGGCGAGATCGCCCTGTTGAAGAGCCTCCTTCCCTCGATGCCGCGGCCGCCTATCATGGACACGATGTGGCCGTTGCCGTGCTGGATGATGACCATAGCGGACTGAGGCTCGATGATCCTTTCGTTGACCGTAAAGTACATATGGTCAAGAGTCAGGGAACCGTCGTCGTTTCTGACAAAGGCCTCGGGCTTGTCGAGGAAATACTGCGCGGAGAGTATGAGGTTGCCCTCAGCGTCGCGGTCCTTGTAGGAAGCCGGGATGCTCCAGTATCCGCCGCTGTAGTAGTAGAACTTCTTGTCCTCTATCTCGTAGAGCCCCTTGAACTCCACGGAGTAATCGGTAGCGCCCTGGACCGTGGTCTTGTAGATGTTGAGGCGCTTGCCCTTGAAGATCTTGAGCGATCCGTCGGAGGTCCACTCGAACTCTCCGGGAGCGAGCCTGAAGTTGCCGTTCGCGTCGAAGTAGCTGGCCTTGCTGTAGACCATGATGTCGGCGGGGTCGGCGTAGATCCCGGACGCGCGGGCAACGGTGAGGTTGCCGCGGTCGTAGAGTATGTTGCCGGCGCGGTCGCGCAGGAGCGTGTTCATGTTGACGTCGGCGAAGTTGGAGTCCACGGAGTAGACGTCCTCGACGATGTCCTGGATGCTCTGATCCAGGGTGGAGTTGATCACGAGGCCGCCGCTGTAGACCATCTTGCTGGCCTGCTCTCTGGTGTAGCCGAGCTTGTTCTGCAGATCGGCCATGACCTTGTCAATGACGTAGTCGGAGAAGTAGGAGGTCGAGGCCTCGGTCATCGCGTTTCCGCCGGGCTTGATGAACTCGCGCACGCTGCCCGCGAGCGCGGCGCTGTACTCCTCGTCGGTGATCTTGCCCTGGTCGTGCATGTACCAGAGCACGAGATCGCGCCTCTGCTCGGCGCCGTTGTTGTAGACGAGGGTCCAGGTGTCGTCCCTCTCGATGATGTCGTACTGGTCAGGATCCTCTATGGAGCTGGACGGGAGGCGCTTGATCAGAGCGTTCTTGTCGGGGCTCTGCGGAAGCGCGGCGAGGGTCGCGCACTCTATGAGGTTGAGATCCTTGACGCTCTTGGAGAAGTACGCCTCTGACGCCGCCTCGACTCCGTTGCAGTTGAAGCCGAGGTAGATGGTGTTCATGTAGGCCTCGAGGATCTGGTCCTTGGTGAGGGCCCTCTCGATGACGATAGTGTACCAGGCCTCCTGGATCTTTCTGGTGATCGATCTCTCGGACTTGATCTCGGCCAGGTAGAGGTTCCTCGCGAGCTGCTGTGTGATGGTCGAGGTGCCGCCGATGCGGTCGGATTCGCCCTTGATGTACTGCCAGATAGCTCCCACCATCCTCACGTAGTTGAAGCCGTGATGCTCGTAGAAGGTCTTGTCCTCGATGCTTATGAAGGCGTCCTTGAGGTCCTCGGGGAGGTCGGCAAAGGACACGTTGGTCCTCAGAGAGTCGCCGGAGAAGACGCTCTGCAGGTGGTTTCCGTCCTTGTCGAGAATGACGGAGTTCTCCGAGAGCAGGTCGTAGATGTTGGTCGGGTTGATCTCGGGGGTCGCCTCGATGATCTTGTAGACCCTGTAGCCCACGTAGCCCGCGCCGATTATCGCCACGGCGAAGAGGAAGGCGAGCAGCTTGAGGAAGATGTGCCTCTTCTTTTTCTTGGGCTTCTTCGCCTTCTTGGATTCCTTTTTCGCGGCCTGAGCCGCGGCGCCGCTGCCCGCGGCCTTCTGCCTGTTCTCTGCCATATCTTCAGCGGGCTCTTTCCCCGCGTCTCCTGCCATGGGCATGGCGATGAGAGAGGACGCCACCATGAGCGTGTCGTCGCTCACGGGACTCTCTCCCTGCACGTCTTCCCTTCTGATGATGACGGTGTCGTCGCTGACGCCGCCCCTGTCCTCGAAGTCCGGCACGTCGTATCCGTCGGAGGCTGGGTCGTAGCCAACCTCGCCCGGATCGTAGGGACCGTAGGTCCCGGCCTCCGCGGGAGGCTCAAAGCCGCTCGCGGGGGGCTCGAAGCCCGAAGCTCCGTCCGCGGAGACGCCTTCCCCGGCCGCGCTCTCAGCGTCAGCCGCGTGCTCGTACTGTTCCTTCATCCTGTCGAACGCGGCGAGGATGTCCTCCTCGTGCCCGCGCCTGGTGTTATCAGCCATTCAGCTCACTTCCCTCAAATATGCTCTCGGCGAAGGCCTTCGGGTCGAATTCGCGAAGATCGCTCATCCCCTCGCCAACGCCTATGAATTTCACCGCGAGATCGTACATGTCGGCCAGCGTGACGACTATTCCGCCCTTCGCCGTGCCGTCCATCTTTGTGAGTATTACGCCGTCGAGCTTCGCAGCCTGCGAGAACTCGGCCGCCTGCGAGATCGCGTTCTTCCCCGTCGTAGCGTCGAGGACGAGCAGATTCTCGCGCGCCGCCTCGGGATAGCCCCGCTCTATGACGCGGTCCATCTTCGAGAGCTCGTTCATGAGGTTCTTTTTGTTGTGGAGGCGCCCCGCCGTGTCGCAGATGATCACGTCGGTCCCGCGCGACTTCGCGGCGTTGAGCCCGTCGAAGATGACCGCGGAGGGGTCCGCGCCTTCCTTATGCATTATAACCGGAACGTCAAGTATCCCCGACCAGGAGACGAGCTGCTCCGCGGCTGCCGCCCTGAAGGTGTCGGCCGCGATGAGCATCACGCTCTTGCCCTGCACCTTGTAGCGGTGCGCGAGCTTGGCGATGGTGGTCGTCTTGCCCACGCCGTTGACTCCGATGAGCATCAGTATGAGCGGGGTCTCGTCCGTAACGGCGTGGCGTTCGCCCTTGTCGAGCATGCCCGCTATGATGTCCGTGAGCGACTCCATGAGCTCCTCGCGGGTCCTGAGCCTGTCGTGGCGCACGCTGTCCCTGAGCTCCTCGGTGATCTTCATCGTCGTGTCGACGCCGATGTCGGACGAGACGAGGATCTCCTCTATCTCATCGACGGTCTCCTCGTCGATCGTGGGGCGCAGCATTATGGCGTCCCCTATCCTCTGGGCCATCCTCCCGAAGAAGGAGGGCTTGTCAGCTAAAGGCATATGCTTTCCTTTCCTATATCTCGAAGTCTTCGCCGAGCCTCAGCGAGAGGAGCTTGGAGACTCCCTGCTCCGGCATCGTGACTCCGTAGAGCGAATCCGCGTGCTCCATCGTCGCCTTCTGGTGCGTGATGAGCGCGAACTGGGTATTCTTGAAGTTCTTCAGGTAATTAGCGAAGCGGTCGATGTTCGTCTCGTCGAGAGCCGCCTCCACCTCGTCCAGTATGCAGAACGGGGTGGGCTTGGACCTCAGCACCGCGAACATCAGCGCTATTGCGGTCATGGTCTTCTCTCCGCCTGAGAGGAGGTTGATGTTCTGCAGCTTCTTGCCCGAGGGCTGGGCCTCGATCTCGATGGCGCTGGCCATGGGGTCGGAGGGATCCTCGAGGCTGAGCCTCGCGTGGCCGCCCCCGAAGAGCTCGGTGAAGGTCTCCTCGAAGTTCTCCGCCACGCTGGTGAAGCTCTCCGCGAAGCGCGCCTTGATGGTCGCGTCTGTGTCGCTGATGACGGTCTTGAGCTCGTCGACGGCCTGGAGTATGTCAGCCCTCTGCATGGTGAGGAACTCGTAGCGCTCCTTAACGGCCTTGTACTCCTCGATCGCGCCTATGTTGACGGTGCCGATCTGGCGCATGCGGTCGCGGTACTCGCGGGCATCCTTCAGGCCCCTGGACATCACGAAGTCCTCCTGCTCGTACTCCGCCGCCTGTGCGTAGGAGATCTCGAACTCGTCCCAGAGCTTCTCCTTGAGGCTCTCGGTCTGGGAATCGAAGCGCGCCTGCCTGAGCTCGGCGTCGTGCTTCTTCATCTGCGCGTCGTAGAGCGAGCTCTCGGCAGCGAGCCTCTGCTCCTCGGCCGCGGAAGCCTCCTCGCCGTTCTTCTGCCTGAGGGCGGTGGTCTCTGCGAGCTGCTGCTCTATGGCCTTCTTCTCGGCCTCCATCTTCTCTATGGCCTCGTCGGCTCCCTCGCCGAAGGCCTCTATCTGCTTTCTCCTGATATCGTTGGAGCTGAGCCCCTCTCCCTTCTTGCGAAGGTCATCTGAGAGCTCCTCCTCGAGCTCCTCGAGCGCTGAGAGCCTGTCTCCGGCAGCCCTGAGCTCGCCCGCCGAGCTTTCCTCCTTGATGCGCTGGAGAGTCTCAGCCTCCCTCGCGGATTCGGCGGCTGCCCTGAGCCCGGTGAGCCCTTCGCTGAGCGCTGTGAGCTCGCGGGATATGGCGCCGGCGCGCTCCTCGAGCGCGGCGAGCTTCTCCTCGGCCTCGAAGGCGTCGGCCCCAGCCCTGTCTATCTCGACCCTGAGCTCTTCGCTCTCCCTGGCGCGGCGCTCGGAGCTCTCGCGGCTGTCCTTCAGCATCTGCTCGTCCTGCTCCATGCTGCGCCTGAGCAGCGCGAGGTCGGTCTGCCTTCCCGCTATGCCGCTCCTGAGCAGCTCGAGCTGGGCCTCGGCCTCTCCGCGCCTTACGGTCGCCTTCTGCAGCGACTGCTCGGCTTCCGAGATGCGTTTGGAGAGCTCCGCCGACTGCTTCTTCAGCTCGCTCCTCTCGCTGCGCCTCGTGAGTATGCTGGCGGTGTTGTTCCTGACGCTTCCGCCGGTGATCGCGCCGGCGGCGCTCACTATGTCTCCCTCGAGAGTCACGAACCTGAGCCCGCGGTCCCTCCTGGACATGCTGACGGCGTTGTCGAGATTGTCGCAGACCACGACCCTGCCGAGCAGGTATTCAGCGATCTCCTTCGCCTCTGCGGCGCTTCCGCGCCCCGAGAGGCTGACGCTCACCCTCTCGGAGGCGAGCCCGAGGAAGCCCCTGCAGCCGGCGAGCTCTGAGACGTCGGCGGGCTTTCCCGCCCTTATGTCGGAGACCGGAAGGAAGGTCAGCCTTCCCGCCTTCTCCTTCTTGAGGAGCGCGATCGCCTCGCGGGCGGTCCCGTCGTCCTCGCAGACTATGTCCTGCATCTTGCCCCCGAGCTCGGTCTCTATCGCGAGTTCCCAGCCCCTGGGCACGTTTATGAGGTCTCCCAGGACGCCGATGACTCCGGGGAGCTTTTTTCCCATTATGAAGCGGACGCCTCCGCCGTAGCCCTCGTAGGAGCTCTCGAGCTCCTCGAAGAGCTTCTCCCTCGCGGAGAGACGGCTCCTCTCGAGCCTGAGCGCGGATATGCTCTTCTGCAGCTCCTCGATCTCGGAGGCCGAGCCTGCGGCCGCCTCCTCCTGAGCCTTCAGGGAATCCCTGAGGGAGCTCAGCGCCTCCTCCGCCTCGCGTCCGGCAGCCTCGGAGGCCTTCAGCTTGTCCTCGAGCTCGGCGGCGCTTCCCGCCTTCTGCTCGTCGTCCTCTGCGAGCCTCTCGAGCCTCCTCTCGAGGCTGGCCTTTAGGGACTGGGCGCTCTGCATCTCGGCGCGGACCTCGGCCTGGGACGCGGAGAGCTCCATGAGCTCGTTCCTCTTCCCCGAGGCGGCCTCCTCGGCCTCCCTGAACCTCCTGCCGGCGTCGGCGCTCCTTCTCGATGCCTCCGCGAGCCTGCCCGCGGAGAGCTCGGCTGCCTCCTCGAGCTCGTCTATCCTCGTCAGGAGCTCGCTCTTGGCGCTCTCCTGGCGCGCTATCCTCGCCTTTATATCCTCTATCTCCGCGGCGAGCCTCTCGTCGTCCCTGTCAAGGGCGTCGAGCTGCTGCGCGTTGAGCTGCTTCTTTCCCGCGGCGGAGCTTATGTCCTCGTTCTTGTACATCAGGGCGGTGCGTATGCCGTCGAGCTGCTTTTCGAGCTCTCCGCCCTTCTCCCTCAGCTGCCTGAGCTTCTCGGCGAAGGCGTCGCGGCTCGCCATGACGCCCGCGATCTCCTCCTCGATCTCCCTGAGCTCCTCGTTAACGGCCTCGGTCTTGGAGCCGGCCTGCTCGATGTTCCTGAGTATGATGTTTATCTCTACTGTCTTGTATTTGTCCCTGAGCTCCAGGTACTCGGCGGCCTTTTTGCTGTCCTCCTCGAGCCCGCCTATGCGGCTCTCGATCTCGAAGATAATGTCGCTGACGCGGTCGAGGTTGACCGAGGCGGACTCGAGCTTCTTCTCGGCCTCCTCCTTGCGGTTCCTGTACTTGACTATGCCCGCGGCCTCCTCGAAGATCTCGCGGCGGCTGTCCATCTTGTTGCTGACTATGTCGGCGATCTTGCCCTGTCCGATTATGGAATAACCCTCTACGCCTATTCCGGTGTCCATGATCAGGTCGCGTATGTCCCTGAGCCTGCAGGGGGCGCGGTTGATGAGGTACTCGCTCTCGCCCGAGCGGTACATGCGCCTCGTGATCGCGACCTCAGCGAAGTCTATGGCGAGCTCCCTGTCGCTGTTGTCGATGACCAGCGTGACCTCGGCCATGCCCTTGGAGCGCCTGCTCTGCGTGCCCGCGAATATTACGTCCTCCATGCGGCCGCCGCGAAGTGACCTGGCGCTCTGCTCGCCGAGCA
>JAEENW010000203.1 GCA_016283945.1 Bacillota bacterium | reverse complement strand
TACGGCAGCCCCTCTGAGATCGAGGAGTACAGGAGGAAGAGGTTCGGAGTGTAGGGCAAGAGCCTCGCGGGTGCCGCTGTTCCCGGGTCTCAGGGCAGGCGGCGTTATCCCGCGGCGCTTGTAAAGGAAGCCGCGTCCGTCGTATAATAGCCGTGAGGACAATATCATGGCTGAGAGAGACGGGATAAAGAAGATCGAAATATCGGGAAAGCATTTCAAGGCGAGGGCAGCTCTGTTTGCCCTCGCCCTTATAGTGGCTATAGCGGCCTTCGTGAACGGCTTCATGAGCATGGGAAACACCGAGCCCGGCTACTACGAGCTGCAGGCGGCGCCGGACAAGGACGCCCCGCTCTACGCCTCGGGCTTCAGATACAGCTGCCTGTTCGAGGGTAAGCCCGCGGAGATCAAGGCCGCCGTGCGCGAAGCCGACGCGGCGTACAGCGCGGCGCTCTCGAGGGCTTACAAGCTGACCAACCCCGCAAGCGAGTACGACGGGTACGCCGGCATAGGAACGCTTAACGCGCGGCTCTGGGGGGCCTACGACGCGGCTGACACCGAGGGGCTTACGGGGTATTCGCCCGCGAGCGCTCCTGCGGAAGCGGAGCCCGGTGAGGGCTATGCGGGCGGCGCTGAAGCGGCGCAGGGCGTAAGCTCTGCTGAGGCTGCGCAGGCGGGCGCGGTATCCGCCCCCTCCGAGCCTGCCTATCTCAGCAGCGGTAGGATCGAGATATCCAGGGAGCTCTATGAGGTTCTGAAGACCGCTCTCGAATACGGGGAGTCCGGCGCCGGCTGGAGTCCCTTCGCGGGACCGCTGAACGCGGAGTGGAGCGCTCTGCTCTGGGCCGAGGATCCGCAGATCTGCGACCCAGCGAACGACGCGAACGAGGCAGAGAGGCTCGAGTGGCTCTCGATGATATGCTCGAGGAGGGACGGCTTCAGGCTTGAGCTCAGCGAGGATGGCGGCGCTTCAGGCTCCGGCATCCCGGAGGCTCAGGCATCCGGCTCCGGCGCGCAGGGCGCCGATCGGGAGACCGCCTGCTATGCCGAGCTCTTCGCGGACATCAACCTGCTCGCGCCCCTCGACAGGCTGGGCAGGACGCCCGTGCTGGACCTCGGATATCTCAGGGAGGCCTTCATGTGCGAGATGCTGCTCGGCTCGCTGAGCGGAGGGGATCTCAGGACCTGGGAAAGCCCCATGAACAGCGGCATGCTGAGCTTCCGCGACACTCTTGAGATCGATCTGGATAAGCTTCGGATAGACGCCGCGTTCGATCTCAGGGAGAGCGAACAGGGACAGAGCTACGTGGCCGCTTCTGCGCAGTCCGGCGATGAGCTGCTGCGCAGCGCCTTCGTCAGGACCGAGACCGGGCTTCCCGGAGGCTATAACGCCGAGGGAGGGGTCTGGCTTACAAAGACGATGTATATAAACCTCGAGACGCACGACGCAGCGCGCATGGCTCTCCAATGCTATGCGATAGGCGCGGCCCGGGATGAGGCTGAGACCGCGGAGGCGGAGAGGCTCTTCCGCGGTCAGTACGCCGGAAGCGGAGGCTCGCGAGCCGAGTCGTTCAAGTAGGAGCGGCCAGCCGGCCTTGAAGCCGCCGGGGCGCGGGTTTCAGGGTGCTTGGGGTGCTGTCGCAGGGCTCTGCGGAGCTCACCGTGTGTTCATAGGGTGTTTTTTCGGTGATGTATATCGTTTTTGTTTGACATCACACTTTAATGTAACTAAAATTTATATGTAGGCAATTGCTGCTATCGGAGGTAACTTAAAATGGATGAATTCAAGACCACTTATACTATTCAGAAGGGCGATAACCTCACCAAGATCGCCAGAGCTTTCGGAACTACCGTTGACGAGCTCGTAAAGCTCAACAACATCGAGAACCCCAACCTCATCTACGCCGGCGCGGATCTGAAGATCCCGTTCAGCGCTGAGGAGCTCGCCGCCAAGGCTGAGGAGGCCAAGAAGGCCGCCGAGGAAGCCGCCGCCAAGGCCGCCGCTGAGGCTGCCGCCAAGGAGGCTGAGGCTAAGGCCAGAATGGCTGCCGCCGCCGAGAAGGCCAAGGCTGCCGCTGAGGCTGCCGCCGCCAAGGCCAAGGAAGAGGCCGCCGCTGCCGCTAAGGCCGCTGAGGCTACTGCCGAGAAGGTCGAGGAGAAGGTCGAGGAGAAGAAGGGTCTCTTCGCCAGCCTCTTCAAGAAGAAGAACTAAAGGATCCCGGTACATACCGAGGATCGCGGCCTTGCATGGCCGCGAAAGCGAAAGCGGGAATCCGCCCGGGAGCCTTACGGCTTCCGGGCTTTTCTTTGCCGCGCCTCGGGAAAGGAGCGCTGCCAGCATGGACAAAAAGCTGTTCGTTCAGGCCCTCGTCAAATTCTTTTCGGGCCTGCTGCTCAGCTCCGCCCTGATCTTCATCCCGGCGGGGACGACTGACTATTTCGGAGGGAGGCTGTTTACAGCCGCGCTCTTCGTTCCCATGTTCATAGCGGGGATAGTAATGATGCTGAAGGCGCCGGAGCTGCTCAGAAAGCGTCTCGAGATGCGGGAGCGGCAGGGCGAGCAGAAGGCGGTCATCGCCCTGAGCGCCGCGATGTTCACGGCCATGTTCGTCTGCGCGGGCCTGAGCTTCCGCTTCGGCGTGCTGACGCTGCCGCGCGCGGCGCAGATCGCCGCCGCGTTCGTATTTCTCCTGGGCTACGCGCTCTTCGCCGAAGTCCTGCGGGAGAACGCCTATCTCTCCAGGACGGTCGAGGTGCAGGAGGATCAGAAGCTCGTCGACACGGGGCTCTACGGCTCCGTCAGGCACCCGATGTACAGCTCCACGCTGCTGCTGTTCCTCTCCATGCCTCTGATACTCGGCTCGCTGATATCCTTCCTGATCTCGCTGTGCTACCTGCCCATCATCAGGAAGCGCATCTTAAACGAAGAGAAGGTCCTCGAAGAGGGCCTTCCCGGTTATGTCGATTATGAAAAGAGGGTAAGGTGGAGGCTGCTGCCCGGGGTGTGGTAGGGCCTATTCCACCCTCACTCCCCCTGTGTAGGAGCTGGCGCAGCAGACGAAGCTGTTTCCTGCCGCGAGCTCGAGGGGGCTGCCGTCCGCTTCCTTGAAGAAGAGGCCGCCGGCCGAGCATTCCCAGCTGATGTCCCTCATCTCCCCCTCGCAGATGTAGGCTCCTTCTCCGCCGGCCATGTTGGCCCTGAGGCGTCCGTAGGTGTCGCCGGGGACGTTGGAGTAGGCGACGTACATGACTATGACGTTCTTCACGGAGAGCTGCTCGCCGGTGTTGCCGTCGAGGTACTTCTCGCCGTACTCGCTGACGAGGTATCTTTCGGTCTCGTGATCGTACTCGAAGGAGGTCGTCTTCTGCGGGTTGAGTATGACGGTGATGTTCTCCGCGGCGCTCTCAGAGGCGTTTTCAGGGGTGTTTTCCACGGGAAGGGGAGTTACGACGGAGCCGGGCTTTGCGGCCGCGTCAGGGGCTCCTGCGGCCTCAGAGGAGGCTTCCGCGGGCCCTGCCTGTGCCTCGGCGGCCTTCGCCGCTTTGGCTTCGGCTGCCGCTTTCTCGTCCCTGAAGCTGAGGGAGCAGGTATAGCCGTCCTTGTGCTCCTTCCTGAAGTTCAGGCCGGAGACGTAGTCCTCGATCAGCTCGCTCGAGGTGAAGAGGCTGTGCTCGTAGCCGACGTTGTTTCTCCTGTAGCTGTCGCGGTAGAACATGTGGTCGCCCGCGGCGCCGTTGACGCCGTCGAGGTTCATTATGCCGAGCCTGTCTATGTCGGTGTAGGCCTGGTCGCTGCCGCCGGCGTGGATGTAGACCGCGTCGAAGGCCTGCACGAGGTTGAGATAGTAGGGCCTGGAGCTCCTGACGGTACCTATCGGGCCTATATCGCTGATATCCTGGAAGAGGCCCATCATCCTGGTGATGTTGCCCTCGACGACCATCTCGAAGATCATGTCGGCCTTTGAGACGCCGCACTGCGGTAGCGCCTTGTAGAGATTGTTGAGCATGATGGCGTAGGGACGCCTCGCGCTTATGTCCTCCTCGAGCATCTCGCCGCTAAGGGGGCTCATATAGAGCACGGGCTCGGGCTCCGGTTCGGGCTCAGGTTCGACTATTGGTTCGGGCTCGGGCTCAGGCTCGGGCTCCTTCTTCTCCCCGCACGAGGCGAGGCTCAGCGCCATGACCAGCGCCAGAAGCAGGGCTAATATCCTTTTCACTTTTTCGTTCCTCCGAAACTATATCCGCAGGATATATGTTTCGGATATTATATCATGTTTTCGATATACTGTTCAACGGTGAGGCGAATAATGCCGTGGCCGGAGGCGTCGGGGTGCAGCCCGTCGGGGCTTATATGGCCGTCCCAGCCCGCGCTGACCGCGGCTTTCCTGAGGTCTATGAGCCCGCAGCCGCAGCGCCGGGCTATCCTCGCGGCGGCGTCGCTGTAGTCCTTCTGCCACGCGGCGAGGCGGTCGGTGTCCCTGAGCCACTGCATGATGCGGCTCTTCGAGAGACCGTCCGAGAGGAACTCGAAGAACTTCGGGGAGGAGATCGGAGGCAGGGTGCAGAGCACGACCGTGGCGCCGGCCTTCTGCAGCTCCCTTACCGCCTTCTCGTAGAGCTTCTCGAAGATCTCCATGGGTGTCGCGCAGCTGTGCTCGCCCTCGGGGCGCTCCGCGACCTCGGCCCAGTTGAAGTTGCAGTCGTTGCCGCCGAACTCGAGTATCGCTACGGTCCCCGGGCTGATCTCGGGGAGCGCGGCCTCTATGGCCTTCAGCCCCTGGCTTATGGTCGCGCCCATCTTTGAGCGGTTCCTGATGCTGGCGTCCTCAGCCTCGAGCTTCTCCCTGCACAGGCGGTAACGCGAGCCGTCGTAATAGATGCCCTTCATGATCGAGTCTCCGAAGATCTCCACGTTCTTCATGTCAGCCTCCAAACAAGATTATCTAATATCTAATACTAAATACAAGATAATACGATAATTAGTATTTGTCAACAGCTTGCGCGCTGTTAATCTTGTCGTCCGGGTTATCGTGTGATAGATTATACCTGTATAACGCCTGCCGCGGAGGACGGCGGGCAGAATCAGGAGACATGATATGAACACCAACGACGTCAACATGCAGAAGGTCTGCGCCCAGCTCGAGAACGTGAGGCTCCCCAGATGGAGGGAGCTCCCCGACCTGGAGCTCTACATGGACCAGCTGATCTCCCTCATGGGAAGGTATCTGAAGGACTATCCCGGCTCGGGAGACAAGGGCCTCACCGCGGCCATGGTCAACAACTACGTCAAGCAGAAGGTCATACCCGCGCCGGACAAGAAGAAGTACGACAGGGAGCACCTCGCGTACCTCATAATGATCTGCGTGCTCAAGCCGGTCGTTCCCATCCCGCAGGTCGCGGCGATGATAGAGGGCGAGATCGGCGAGCTCAGCTTCGGCAGCGACCTCTACCGCATGGAGGACGGGACTCCGGTGGAGATAGAGCCGCTCGAGTACGTCTACGACCGCTTCTGCGACCGCTTCGAGGAGACCTGCAGGGAGATCGCGGCGAGAGAGGCTGAGCTTCCTGAGGACAGCGATTCCAAATACACCCGCATAATGATGACCGCGCTCAAGGCTCAGGCGGAGCTCGCGCTCGCTCTCAGCCCCATGGGCGGGGACAGATGAGGGCTCTGAACGAACTGAGCGTGCAGG
>JAEENW010000202.1 GCA_016283945.1 Bacillota bacterium | reverse complement strand
GGGAAGGAGCGCTGAGGGCATTCCCCGGGCACGGGGCACCGCCGGTACGGCTGCCGGAGATCGGGCGGCGCCACGAGAGCATGGGGCGTTCGCGCATGAAAAAACTGTAAATGAGCCTCGAAAGCCGCTATAATCATACTGAAAAACAGCTCGATCGATGTATTGGAGGGTTTTACTGTGAGACTTTGCACGGCGATATTTGATTTTGACGGAACTCTCTTCGACTCTATGCCGGTCTGGAAGGACGCGGGGGATATATACCTGAGGAGCCTGGGCATAGAGCCGCTCCCAGAGCTGCGCGAGGCGATGCGCACGATGAGCATGCGCCAGTCCGCGCAGTATGTTCAGCGCGAGTACGGCGTGAAGCTCTCCGAGGATGAGCTTGTAAGCGGCATCAACCGCACCGTCGAGGACTTCTACAGGGAAAAGGCCATGCCAAAGCCGGGAGTGCCCGAATTCCTGGAGCTTCTGAAGCGCGCGGGCGTGCGCATGGCCGTCGCGACGGCTACCGACAGGTATCTCGTAGAGATGCCGCTCAAAAGGACCGGGCTCGGCCGCTACTTCGAGGGCATATTCACCTGCACCGAGTCAGGCCACGGCAAGGACGAGCCGCACGTTTTCAGGGACGCCGCGAACGCCCTGGGCGGCTCGAGAGAGAGCACCTGGGTCTTCGAGGACTCGCTATTCGCCGCAGAGACCGCCAAGCGCGACGGCTTCATGCTCGCCGGGACCCCCGACGCGAGCGAGGAGGGACAGGCGGGGCTCAGAGCGCTCAGCGACGTCTTTATCGAGGATTTCAGCGCTGCGGCTGAGGTCTTCGCCAAAGCGGGAGTTGAGATCGGCACGGGAGAGCGCAGTAAAGGGCGCGCGGGCAGCGGGATCTGCGCCGCCGGGCGCGCCGTCATAATCGCGGGAGCCGACATAAAGGATTACAGCGCAGCAGCCGCGCTGCTCAGGCCGGACGACTTCATGATCTACTGCGACAGCGGGCTCAGGCATCTGGAAGGGCTCGCGGCGGCCTGCGGGGAGACGGCCGCGTCCCCCGGCCTTATCATCGGGGACTTCGACTCGCACGAGAGGCCTGAAGCGTCGGCGGAGACCATAGTCCTCCCCGTGATCAAGGACGACACGGACAGCTTCTTCGCCGCGAAGCAGGCCGCGGAGCGCGGCTTCGGCGAGGTGCTCATGCTCGGCTGCCTCGGAGGCAGGCTCGACCACACTCTCGCGAACGTCTCGGCCATGCTGTGGCTCAGGGAGCGCGGGGTAAGGGCTTTCGCCGCGGACGGACTCTCCGACATGGAGATCGTGATGCCCGGGGAGACCGCGCTCGTCCCGGACTGCTACCCGTTCTTCTCCCTCGTGACCATAGACGGGACGGCTGAGGGCGTGAGCATCAGAGGCGCCAAGTACGAGCTCGAGGACGCCGTTATCGAGAGCTCTTTCCAGTACGCGGTGAGCAACGAGCCGCTTCACGGCAGGACCGCGGAGATATCTCTGAGGAAGGGCAGACTCCTGCTGATCAAGGACAGGAGCTGAGGGCGTGAGGATCGTCCAAGAAGGGCGGCCAGCCCGCGTAGGGCGCAGTCCCGCTCCCGTCCCCGGGACGTGAAGCCGCGGCGGCGCGCCTCCGAAAAACTCCGCCCCAGCTATCAAAAAATGCTTTCGCAGAAATACAATTAATGTATAATATACCCACAAAAAAAGTATCATAACCAGTGTCTGCGAATAGCATCATGTCATCAAGCGAGGTAATCAATGAAGAAGACTGCTAAGGACATCATCAGGCTCATCAGCGAGCAGGACATCAAGATGGTCGATTTCAAGATAGTCGACATCAACGGACAGTTCCGCCACGTCACAGTGCCGGCCGCGAACTTCACCGAGGACACCATGGTCAGCGGCATAGGCTTCGACGCATCCAACTACGGCTACGCCGTCGTGGAGAAGAGCGATATGGTCTACATCCCCGATCTCGACACCGCCGTCATCGACCCGTTCTGCGAGGTCAAGACCCTTTCGATGATAGGCAACGCCATGGTCATCGATTATCCTCACAACAGGCCGCTCGCGCAGTATCCGAGAAACATCGTCGCCGCCGCCAGGAAGTACATGCAGGAAAGCGGCGTCGCCGACGAGATGCTGATACTCCCCGAGTTCGAGTTCTATCTCTTCGACTCAGCCGGCTGGACCGTCGGGCACGACCGCATCGCCGCGTATATCGACGCGGAGCAGGCTCACTGGAACAGCTATTCCGAGGGGACAGGCAACGTCGTCCCCCTGCAGAAGAACTATCACATCGCCAAGCCGCTCGACCCGACCTACGAGGTCCGCAGCGAGATGTGCATGGAGATCGAGAACGCCGGTATCCCCGTCAAGTACCATCACCCCGAGGTCGGCGGAGCCGGCCAGTTCGAGATCGAGCCGCTGCTCGGTGAGCTCGAGAAGATGGCCGACGGCACCATGACCGTCAAGTACATCATCAAGAACGTCGCCAGGAAGCACGGCCTCACCGCGACCTTCATGCCCAAGCCGGTCTACGGCGAGGCGGGCTCCGGAATGCACGTCCACATGCTGCTCATGAAGGACGGCAAGCCCGTGTTCTCCGACGACAACGGCTATTCCCACCTCAGCAAGGAGGCCCACTGGTTCATGGGCGGACTGCTGAAGCACATCTCCTCGCTCGTCGCGATCACCGACCCCTCGACCAACTCCTTCAAGAGACTGGTTCCCGGCTTTGAGGCTCCCGTGACCGTCGGCTACGCGACCTCCAACCGCAGCGCCGTCATCAGGATCCCGGCCTACGCCAAGGATCCCAAGGAGCGCCGCTTTGAGCTGCGCTGCCCGGACGCGACCTGCAATCCCTACTTCGCCTACGCCGCCATACTCATGGCCGGCATAGACGGCATCAAGAATCAGATCGATCCGCACGCCAACGGCTGGGGTCCCTACGACATGAACCTCTTCGAGCTTCCCGAGGAGGAGAAGAAGAAGCTCCACCACCTCCCGACCAGCCTGGAGCAGGCTCTCGACGCTCTCGAGGCCGATCACGGCTACCTGACCGAGGCCGGAGTCTTCCCCGAGGAGCTCATAAAGAACTTCATCAAGCTCAAGAGGGCGGAGTGCTCCGAGATCTCCAGGATCCCGCACCCGGTGGAGTTCGAGAGATACTTCAATATGTAGATCGCGCCGCAGCCGGTATCCGTACGTCCGGGCGGAAAACGTCGGGTGTGTATAACGGCTGATCATATTAGAGAAGGATTTAAAATAACGCATAGGGCAGGGCACTGGACGCGGAGAGGTCCGCGGATCACAGTCCTGCCTTTTTGTTGCATTTAAACATAAGCCATGCGCTGATCTCTGTATTTACAGTAGGAGAAGTTGAAATGCGGATATGTGGGTAATATGATTATCCTATACATGTTTTAGGGGGAATGAATAAGGCGCTCTGCTTCGGGATCGGACGTCTCAGAGCAAGGCGCAGCTGATCCCTCTATCGCGGGGATCTTTTTATCTCCCGCTGCCGCCGTCACTTACAGTTAGTTTTCACGATAAAAGCAAAGGAAGTATCCGAGAGGAGGATACTATTCTTACCGCGAGGTGGGAATGCGCTCACGACTGGGGCGCTCCGAGCTACGAGTGGGCAGCGGACCACAGCTCCGTGACCGCGACCGCGGTCTGCGGAAACGACCTGGGCCACGTGCTCACCGAGACCGTCTCCGCCACCGGCGCTGTCACCACCGAGCCGGGCTGCGAGACCAAGGGCGAAAAGACCTTTACCTCCGAAGCCTTCGAGAGCGAGGTCTTCAGCGTCCAGACCGCGGCCGAGGATATCGATCCGGCCGGCCACGACTGGGGCGAGCCCGTCTGGAAGTGGACAGGCACCAAGGCCGCGACGGCGACCTTCACCTGCGGGACCGACGAGAGCCATAGCGTCACTCTCGACGCCGAGGTCGCGGCTAACGACCTGACCAAGCTGGCGAGATACGTCTCGCATATCATAGACAGCCTGGAGGAGTGATCCTCCGGCTCCGCGGGCAAAGCGGTCCAAAAGAGCTCCGCAGCCTTGAACAAAGGCGCGCGGCGCGCTAAAATCTAAATAACAAGAGCGGCCGGGGGCAAGCAGCTCCCGGCTGTTTCAATAGTGCGGCGCCCGCGCCTTACGCGCCCGCCGGATCAAATAAGGAGGAAGCTT
>JAEENW010000201.1 GCA_016283945.1 Bacillota bacterium | reverse complement strand
CTCGTCTTTCAGTACCCCGAATACCAGCTCTTCGAGGAGACCATACTCAGGGCCGTCATGTTCGGCCCGAAGAACCTCGGCGCCGGCCCGGATGAGGCAGAAAAGCGCGCACGCGAGGCGCTCGCCCTCGTGGGCATAGAGGGAGAGGACTACATGGAGCGCTCGCCCTTCGACCTTTCCGGAGGCCAGAAGCGCAGGGTCGCCATAGCGGGAGGGCTCGCCATGGATCCGGAGCTGCTCATACTCGACGAGCCCACCGCCGGCCTCGACCCCAGGGGACACCGCGACATACTCGACGCCGTGCGCCGCATACGCGAGCGCATGGGCCTCAGCATCATCATGGTCTCGCACAACATGGACGACGTCGCGGATCTCGCGACCCGCGTGCTCGTGCTTGAGAAGGGCCGCCTGCTCATGGACGGGACCCCGCGCGAGGTCTTCGCGAGGGGAGACGAGCTGCGCGCCGTGGGGCTCTCCGTGCCCCAGGCCAAGAGCTTCATGGAGAGGCTCGCGGCTTCGGAGGAGCTGAAGGAGCTCGGCATAGACAGCTCCGCGATAACGGTCTCCGAGGCCGAGGACGAGATAGTGAGGGCATTCAAGAGATGGCTATAAGAGACATTACCCTCGGACAGTATTTCCCCGCGAGCTCGCCGGTGCACAGCCTCGACCCGCGGACCAAGATAGGCGGAACGGTGCTGTTCCTCGCCTCGCTCTTCGTCACGTCCAATTTCACCGGCTTCGCCTTCGCGGCGGCCTGCCTCGGCGCGGTCGTCATAGTGTCGAAGGTGCCGTTCAGCTACATGGCGAGAGGCCTCAAGCCCGTCATGTTCCTGATCGTGCTCACCATGCTGATCAACCTCTTCCTGACGCCCGGGGAGATCATCTGGGCCCTCGGGCCGCTGAAGGTCGCCAGAGAGGGCATCTCCCGCGCGGCGTTCATGGCGATAAGGCTCACGCTGCTGATCTTCGGCTCCTCGCTGATGACGCTCACGACCAAGCCCATACAGCTCACCGACGGCATGGAGGCGATCATGAAGCCCTTCGAGAAGATAGGGCTTCCCGCGCACGAGATCGCGATGATGATGAGCATAGCGCTGCGCTTCATACCGACCCTAATGGACGAGACCGACAAGATCATGAAGGCCCAGACCGCGCGCGGCGCGGACTTCGAGAGCGGCGGGCTCGTGCAGAAGGCGAAGAATCTCGTGCCGCTGCTCGTGCCCCTCTTCGTCAGCGCCTTCAGGATCGCCGGAGACCTCGCCATGGCCATGGAGGCCCGCTGCTACAAGGGCGGTGAGGGGAGGACCCGCATGACTCCGATGCGCTATCACAGGAGGGACGCCATAGCGCTCGTCCTGCTGATCGCCTATCTGGCGGCGACCGTAGTGATATCGAGGCTGAACGTATTCTAGGGGACCGCTCCGGGAGGATATATGAGACAGAGAGGACTTAGAAACAGGCCGAGGCTGCTCGAGGAGGGCGCGCCCTACCTCGCGGAGGAGGGCAAGGAGCTCAGAGGCCGCTGGAGAGAGAAGTTCGCGGAAGGAGTGCCGGAAGGCGCCGGCGGCGGAGCCGTCGCGGGGACTGACGGCGCCGCGGATCTCGGCGCCCAGAGCGCCGGGCTCTTCCTCGAGATCGGCAGCGGCAAGGGCCGCTTCATCTGCGACACCGCGCTCTCGCGCCCCGTGGACCTCTTCATCGCCTGCGAGGGCGGCTACCACATCTATCCGCGCATACTGCAGAAGGCGGCGAAGTCCGATATCCGGAATCTCCGCGTGCTGCCGCAGTACATCTACGAGGCGCGCGACTTCTTCGCGGACGGAGAGCTCGACGGGATCTACCTGAACTTCAGCGATCCCTGGCCCAAGGACAAGCACGGCGGAAGGCGCCTCACCTACCGCGCCAAGCTCGAGGCCTACAGGGACATAGTGAGGCCCGGCGGCTTCATCGCCTTCAAGACCGACAACGACATGCTCTTCGACTTCACGCTCGGGGAGATGGAGGCAGTGGGGATGGTCCCCGAGCGCCTCACCAGAGACCTGCACGCCTCGGAGTGGGCAGCGGAGAACGTCCTGACCGAGTACGAGGCAAAGTTCTCGGAGCAGGGGAAGAGCATCAATTACGTGAGGGTGATAATCTGATACCCGTGGCACTCACGCCGCGCAGACGAGAATGATACCGAATACCAGAAAGGGTCCGAGCGCTATCGGATCCTTTTTTGACGCTTTGCCGGAGGCGAGAAGGGCTGAGGCGAAGGCGCCGCAGGCGAGGCTCGCGGGCACGAGCGACGCGAGAGCCTTTCCCGGTCCTGCGAGCAGCGAGGAGGCGAAGAGCAGCTTGGCGTCTCCGAAGCCGACGGAGATCTCTCCGCCGAGCAGCTCCGAGGCGAGGGCGCAGGCGAGCCATAGCAGCGGAAACGAGAGCGAGAGGAGCGCGCGGATGAGGGGCTCCTCCGAGAGCAACGCTCCGGGCAGGGCGAGAGCGCAGAGCAACGCGAGGAGCTGATCGGAGATGACGCGGTATTTGGCGTCCCCCGCGGCGATCGCGAGAAGGACCGGAAGCGATGCTGACGGAAGGGCGGAACATGGGGGCGCTGAAGTCCGGAGCGCATCCGCCCTGAACTGCAGGCAGAGGGCGGCGCATAGCGCGAAGAGAAGTACGCAGGTCTCCGGGGCGGGGTCGAAGAGCCTTCCCTGAAGCCGGTCGGGCTCGTCAAGATCGCGGAACCACGAGGCGGGCAGCGCGCGCAGCGCCAGGGGAAACGCGGCGCTCAGCGCCGGGAGCAGCTCCCGGATGAGCGCCGTAAAGGATCCCGGACCTGGATCCGGAAGAGTCGTTAGTATATCGATCATGTGTGCCGACCTTTCCGCTATCGCTTTGATGATAAAACGCCGCCTAAGAAATGTCAAATATTTACAATACGGCAGCGCCCGGCGGACCCCTCTCGGGAAGCTGTCCGCACCCGCTGAATCACATCCAGCCAGGTGCTGCCTGCTCCCTGCGGGGCTTCATTCGCGCGGGTCTTGTTGCGTTCGGCGGGCAGTCCCTATATAATGTTCGATGAAGTCTATAGAAACCGCGTATCTATATCGTTTTCAGGAGGCAGAAAGCCATGAAAGAACTGGTCAGGAAGCTCGCCGCGGAGCAGAAGGACGCGATCCGCGAGCGCAGACATTTTCTTCACATGAACCCCGAGCTCAGCTTTGAGGAGTACAAGACCTCAGCCTGGATCAAGGAGAACCTCACGGCGCTGGGGATCCCCATGCAGGAGGGCATCACCGGGACCTCGGTCGTCGGAGTGCTCAAGGGCAGCGAGCCCGGTCCCTGCATCGCATTCAGGGCGGACATCGACGCGCTTCCGGTGCAGGAGGACAACGATCTCCCTTATAAGAGCACCGTTGACGGTGTCATGCACGCCTGCGGCCACGACACCCACAACGCGACCCTCATGTCCCTCGCGGCGGTCCTCAAGGCCCATCCCGAGCTCGTGAAGGGCACCGTCAAGTTCATATTCCAGGCGGCTGAGGAGAAGATCCCCGGCGGCGCCAAGCAGCTCGTCGCGGACGGCGCGCTCGAGGGCGTGGACGTGATCTTCGGAATGCACAGCTCCTCCGGGCAGGACCTCGGCAAGGCCGTAGTCAACGCCGGCCCGGTCTCCGCCGCCGTCGGGACCTACGAGGTCAAGGTCATCGGCAAGGGCGGCCACGGCTCCGACCCGAGCAGGTCCGTCAACCCCGTTCCAATCGCCTGCATGATCGCCTCCGCGGTCAACCAGGTCAAGAGCGAGAAGATCGCCCCGCTCCACGCGGCGACCGTCACCGTCTCCTACATCCACAGCGGCAAGTACCCGAACGTCATCCCGGGCGACGCCGTGCTCGGCGGCAACATCCGCGTGCTCGACAACGGTGACATCCGCAAGATCCTCGACAACATAAAGGCCATATCGACCGCGATCGCGGAGAGCTGGGGCGCCGAGTGCGAGTTCTCCGAGATGATCGGCTACCCCGCGAACATCAACGACGAAGAGCCTGTGGCTCTCGTCAGATCCGCGATCACCGAACTCGGCTACGAGGTCGTGACCACCGAGCCGGGGCTCGGCGCAGAGGACTTCGCCTACTATTCCCTCGAGAAGCCGAGCGCCTTCTTCAGCGTGGGCGGCGCGGATCCGGACGATCCCAGGACCCACTTCCCCGCGCACAGCAAGGACTTCATGCTCGACGAGCGCATGCTGGACATAGCGCTCGAGTGCGAGCTCGCGGTCTACCTCAAGGCGAGCGGGCAGGCGTAGCGCCGGGCAATCAGCGTCATCGCAAAACAAGAGCGCGGCTCCTTAAGGGGAGCCGCGCTCTTTTATCGACTTTAATATTCGCTTCAGAATCCAGCTCCGCACCGCTCAATCGACTACCTCGATCCTGCCCTCGACGTGGGCATCGAGCCCGTCGTGGGTCGCGAAGAACTCCTCGACTATGTTGTTCACGGAGGTCACTACCACGCGCGGCCTCATGTTGGCCTTGAGCTCCTCGAGCGGGACCCCGAAGAACTCGTCGAAGTTCTTGTAGTGATAGTTCTGGACCGCGATCTTGAGCCTCATGTCGTCCGTGACGTCCTCGCCGCGGAACTTGAGCTCCTCGATCTGCTTAGTCGTCCTGTTGTATTTGATCCTCACGCCCTCGGAGACCTGGTAGAACTCGGTCTCGCCTATCCAGGCGTCGTCGCGCATGAGATGCTGCACTATCCTGCGCCACTGGGCGCCGGTGACCTCCAGCATCCACACGCAGTCGTCGAAGGGCGTGTTCTCCAGCATGTCCTGATACTCGATGATGGGGCCGAGCTCCTTCTTCCTGATGGAGCCGGAGCCGAAGAGCATGATGTCGTAGCTCGCCTCCCAGGCCATCGCGTCAGCGTAGAGGTTGCCCATCTCGGTCTCCTGCTCGCGCGAGGGGTGGGTGAGCTTCCTCGCCCAGCGGGTGACGACCCTCTTGTACTTGCGGTCGGTCTCGGTGCGGTAGCTGTCCAGGAGCTCCTGCATGACGGGATCCTCCTTCGACGTGGTCTCGTCGATCGGGACCGCCTTCCACTTGAAGTCGACGATCTTCTTGTTCGCGCGGTCGTACTGCAGGTCTATCCGGCCTATGATCGAGGTGCCGGTGCCTGCCTGGACTATGGGTATGCCGTTCACGACCGCGGGCTCGTCTATGAAGGTGTGCGAGTGGCCGCCTATGATGACGTTCACGCCGTAGTCCGGGTCGAGGGCGGCTGCGAGCTGCTTGTCTACCTCGAAGCCCACGTGCGTGAGCAGCACGGTCATGTCGGTGTTCACGGTGCGGTAGTTGTCGCAGATGATGCCTATCTCGCGCGCCGCCTCCTTGATGTCGATATAGCTTCCGATGATGCTCTCGGAGCGGGTAGAGGAGAGCACCTCGCCGGTGAGTATGCCTATGACCAGTATGCGCATGCCGCCGAGCTCGAGGTTGATGTAGGGGGTGAAGAGCCTGGCGTTGTTCATGGTCACGAAGAGGTCCGCGTTGACTATGGGGAAGCGCGCGCACTTCTCGAGGAAGAGCAGATGCGCGAGCCCGTAGTCCACCTCGTGGTTGCCGAGGCTCACGACGTCGGGCCGGAGGTTGTTGATGAGGTCTATGGTCGAGAGGCCGTGATACTCGGAGTCGATTATCGAGCCGCGGAACATGTCGCCCGCGATCATGTAGAGCACGTTATCCCTGCTGGCCCGCTGCTCGCTCACGTAGCCCGAAAGCAGCGCGAGCCCGCCGGTCTTCTTCCCGTCCTTTTCCTTAGGGAGGAAGTCCCCGTGCATGTCGTTGGAGTGAAGGATCGTGAGCTTGGTGATGTCGTCCATGTTGTTCTCCTCTGTGATGGTAGGGGGTATTAAATGCTTTTGGGCGCCGGAACGCGCGCCGCTCTGCCCGGGCTCCGACCGAATTCAGCGTCGGAGGCTCCGGCCGCCCGCCGGGCGGCTCATCTCACGAGCTGCGTCTGCTCCACGGGTATGGATGTGACGCGGCCTGCCCAGGCGACGCTCACGCCGCCTCCCTTTGCGTTGTAGAGCGTGAAGAGCACCGAGGCGTCGGGGTACAGGCGCACGGTGTAGGGGAAGGGCGAGTCTATGGGCTCGTCGTAGCGGTCCTCGAATCTCTGCCCGAGGAAGGACGTGACGCGCATGCTGCCCTCGTTGGACTTGCCGGAGGCGCCGACCTCGCCCTTGCCGCTGGCGAAGAACAGGCCGTTTCCGCCGTTCAGCTTCAGGTACATGCCCATGTCGCCCTCGGTCATGTGGAAGTCCCAGTCGTACCAGAGGCCCATGGGCTTTTTGCCCTCGTATGGCCTGAGGGTCTCGGTCTGCTGCTCGCTGCCTATCATACCCGTTATCGCGTCCACGAGGCCGTTCGCCGCCTCGTAGGCCGCCTGCGCGGCGGCGTCCTTCACCGGATCTCCGGTGGGCTCGGGAGCGTTCTGGGCTCTCTCGTCGCTGGTGCGGTCGAAGGATTCGAAGAAGCTCTCCTCGTCCTCCTTTGAGTAGGGCTTGATCTTCATGACGAAGGCGTCGTTGCGGAACCAGCCGCTCACGTCCTCGTCGGAACGGAGGCCGAGCAGCGCCATCATGAGCTTGACTCCGCCTATGTCGCCCTTCACGTCCATGGAGAGCGAGCCGCGGTAGACGCCGAACATGCTCGGACCGACGTGCGAGCAGTTGAGCCTGAGCGTGTAGTCGACGCCCGCGAAGCCGATGAGCTTCAGTGTCGCGGTGCCTCCCATGTCTATGGTCCATACGAAGCCCTCGTTGCGGCTCTCCTCGCGAAGGCCCTCGTCGCGAAGCTCGTCGTACCAGCCCGCCGCCGAAGCGATGGGCCTTAGCGAGGGACGGGCTCCCTGTATATCCTTTTCGTCCATATGTACCTCCGTAGGGTCACAGCCGCGGCCGGCATGCGCGCGGCGCTCAAAGCTCAGCGCGGGGCGCCGGTCTTTCTGTATTCGTAGTATTCGTGAACGAGGCTCCTGAAGCCGAGCTCCCGGATGTGCTCGTAGCTGACGGCGTAGTTGCCCTTGTAGTGGCGCCCGCTGTAGAGATAGCGGATGTACTCGATCAGGTAGGCGTCGAGCTCCTTCAGCCCCTCCGCGCTGGTCAGCACGGGGAAGAACCAGCGGCTCCAGGTGAACTCGCTCTCCTCGTCTATGTCGTAGAACTTGCGGTTGAACTTGCGTATCATCGCGCGGGCTGTCCTGTCGTAGTCCGCGCCCTTTCTCAGTCTCCAGCGGTATAGCGCGCGGGCCTTGCGGCTTATGCGGCCCTTCATCTTCATCATGGTCGCGT
>JAEENW010000200.1 GCA_016283945.1 Bacillota bacterium | reverse complement strand
CTTTGCAGGCACGGTGATGGATGAATTCCGGGAGGCATTCAGGGCAAAGAATGCTAAGCTGGTCAGGGAGACGGCTGATCTTACCGGCAGACGGATCCTTCTGGCTGAAGATATGGCTGTTAATGCGGAGATCATGATGATGGTACTGGCCATGCGGGAAATGGAAGCCGATCACGCCGAGAACGGCAGGATAGCCGTTGAGAAGTTCTCAGAGCACGAGCCGGGCTACTATGACGCGATCCTCATGGATATGCGGATGCCCGTCATGGACGGGCTCGAGGCGACGCGGACGATCCGTGCGATGGACCGTCCCGACGCAAAGGAGATCCCGATCATCGCTCTTACGGCGAACGCGTTCGACGAGGACGTCCAGCGCAGCCTCCAGGCGGGGCTGAACGCCCATCTTTCGAAGCCCGTTCAGCCGGAAGTCCTGTTCGAGACGCTTGAAACGCTGATCGGAGAAAAAGAGGTGAAAGGATGAAAAAACGGCTGCTGTGTCTGCTTCTGGCGCTCGTGTGCCTGTTTGCGTTTACCGTGCCGGCCTATGCGGTCAGCTCGTTCGAGGAGTACATCGCCTCCACGAACCGGCTGAAGGGCGTCGACTACAACCGCATCAAACAGCACAACCGCCAGTACGTCCGCGTGACGTTCGAGATCGGCTCCCAAAAGTTCCGCGGATCCCTCCAGCGTGGCTATCACATCGACAACGAGACGACGGACAAGATCATCAAGGCCGCGATGCTCGAGAACAATCTGAATTCGGCGATGCTGACCGTACATCAGGTGCGGATCGCGGAGGCGGAGAAAATCGATCCCGCGTTCAAGGCGCAGTTCTGGCTCGAGATGATCGGCCAGCTGCTCCACGGCGGTGCGGTCATGGACGCGTATCAGGCGGGCAAGAAGGGCGACTCCGGAACGATGTACCTGATGGACCAGGTCCAGAGCGAGCTGATCTCGAAGCCGATCGGCCTGATCCTCGGCAATCTTTCGAAAGGGTTCGCGAGCGGCTTCCTTCTGAACGGCCTCGCGAACTGCGCGGAGCCGACCGCGAAGGAGCTCCTGAAGGCGGCCGCGAACGACGCGAAGAAACAGGATGCGCTCGAAAGCGCGATCCTTCTCAACCTGTTCTATAAGCGCTGCAACGAACTGCTCGAGGAGGAGGCGAAACGGAACGACAAGACGAACTGGAAACTCGTCGCCAACGCGAAATCCCACGAGACGCGCTGGTTCTTCGGCACGCCCGTCGAACAGACGTGGACGTTCCACTGCAACCTGATGAAGGAAGAGGACACGTCGAGCCCCGAAGGCGTCTACACCGGCGTCATGATGGCCGACATCACCCACGACATGTCGACGTTCGACAAGGATTATCTCTGGCGCGTCGTCGATGAGATGCCGTATCTGCCCGACATCCACGCGGCGTATCCGTGGGAGAAGTTCTACGACTGCTGGTCGAAGGGCTCGATCCTCGAAAAGCATTTCAAGGCGGAGAAGATCAGCTTCTTCATCCCGGAGGACGTCGCGAAGCTGGCGAACGGGACCGAGATCGACTACGCGTCGCTGGAGGGCAACTTCAAGACGAAACAGGCCTTCTGGAGCTCGCATCCGATCTGGATCGTACCGGAGGGCGTGATGCCGATGGTCGATTCCCAGGGCAAGTACTCCTTCCCGAACGCCCAGGGCCAGGCCGCTACAACGCTCTATCTGACGGGCCGGATGGCGGATCCTTTGAGCCCGGAGATCTATGTGATCTCGAACAATGTGAAGATGTGGAGCACCGTCGACGCGCCCCATATGCATCTCTCGAATGACCAGAGCCAGGAGGGCGCGAGCGGAACGCTTTCGATCAACCGTGACATCTTCCGCGACCTTGCTGAAGGGCGGATCGTGCTCAAAGCAGGCTGGGAGGGGGTGAAGTGATGAAACGGATCCTTTCTGTGATTCTCACCGCGGCGCTCCTTGCCGCGCTCTGTGTCGGGCTCGGCGGCTGCTCGAAGACTCCGGCCGGCCCGCAATCCCCCGGCAAGCCCTCCGGAAACGGCGACCCGGAGCCTGTGTACGTCGACGACCAGACCGTCGACAGCGAGACGAGTGACGAGCCCGCGGACGGGCTGAATGTCTACGGCCTGCCGGACCTCTCCGGTTACTCGGCGGAGGAGATCTGGGATATGTATGTCCATCCGGAGAACTGGGACCGCGCGGTGCTGGATCTCTGCGACGGCGATCTCTTCCCGGCGGACGACCAGGTCCGCGTCGAGGAGGAGATCCCGGATTACGTGTTCGATCTCGGCGACTGGGAGGATTACGATCCCGGCGACTGGGAACCGGGTCCGGATGAGAAGATGGACTACGGCGACGCGATCGAAGGGCCCGAAGGCTCCGAAGGCGGAGAGGACGGCGAATCCGGTCTGCTCACCTCGATCCCGGCCGAGTACGCGTTCCTGCTTCCGGAAGGCCTCCGGACCGGCGACGTCGCGGCGGAGAACGAGGGCTCGCTCATGCTGAGCCTGCCGAACCGGACGGGTGAGGACTTCGCGGCCATCGTCGAGCGCGTGAAGAACGCGGGCTATACGAAGGACGCCCAGGAAATGAACATGATGGGCATCCAGATGTACGAGGCGCGGAACGGCTCCAAGTCCGTCAGCGTCATGCTCCAGAACGGCACGGTGATCGTGTCGATCGAATAAAAAAGGCGAAAAGAAAAACCCCCGAACCGTGCGG
>JAEENW010000199.1 GCA_016283945.1 Bacillota bacterium | reverse complement strand
TCATATCGTCGGCGCTGGGTCTGTATCTGGGCCTGGCCGCGGGCTCGCGCAGCAACAGTGCGCTCGACCGGGCGGTGAACGCGGCGTCGATCGCTCTGAACGCCGTGCCGGGCTTCGCCGCGGCTCTGGGACTCATGCTGTTCTTCTGCTTCAGGCACAGATGGCTGCCTTACTCCGGGCTCAGCAGCCCGGAGATCGCTGCCGCTGCAGCCGCCGGAAGGGTCTCCGCAGCGGCGTTTCTCGCCGACCGGGTGAGGCATCTCGTGCTGCCCGTGATGGCGCTCACTCTCGGCGTGCTTCCGTCGCGCTGCCTCCTCGTTAGGAACACCGCGGCTGAGGAGAGTGGGAAAAAATACGTGCTATTCGCCAGGCAGAGGGGACTCGCGCCCGGAGTCATAAGGCGCTCCTACATACTCAAGAACATCGCTCAGCCCTTCATCGCGATGACCGGCCTGAGCGTCGGCTCCTGTGTCGGCGGCTCTCTCGTTGTTGAGAACATCTTCTCCATCAACGGGATGGGGAGACTGCTGACGGACGCGGTCTACACACTCGACTACCCGTTGATGCAGGGCATACTGTTCGTGACTGCGGGAGCGATGACAGCGGCTATAATACTGTCGGATATCGCCTGCGCGCTCGCGGACCCTCTGGCGGGAAGGAGGAACGGCGATGGCTGACAGGAGACTGCGCAGGGGGACCGTATCCCTCGTCATCGGCGCCGCTCTTCTGGCGCTCTTCGCTGCGGCGGCCCTCTTCCCGGCTGTGTTCACGCCCTGGGGCCGCAAGGAGCTATTCGGACTCTGGGAGGCGCCCTCAGCCCTGCACCCGCTGGGGACGAACTACCTCGGCTACGACGTGCTGGCGGAGCTCGTCTACGGAGCGAGAGACACGGTCGTCATAGGGCTTTTGAGCAGCGTCATATCGCTCGCCCTAGGGACCGCGGCGGGTGTGATCTCCGCGGGAGAAGGGCGCGCCGCGTCACTTTTCTCGTGGATAACGCAGCTGTTCATAATGCTTCCGAGACTCGTTAGCCTCATCGTGCTCTCGGCCTTCTGGGGCAGCGAGAGGTCCACGCTCGCGCTGCTGATAGCGCTCTTCAGCTGGACCGGAACGGCGCGCGCGGTGAGGGCTCAGGTCAGGCATCTAAGGTCCCAGCCCTTCGCGGAGGCTTTGGAGCTGCTCGGATGTTCGAGGGCGAGGATAGCCTTAAGGCATATGCTCCCGAATCTCTCGGGAGTTCTGCTCTCGCGCTTCCTTTTGAGCGTAAACAGCTGTATCATGATGGAGTCGACGCTGAGCTTTCTCGGCATGGGCGATATCTACCATCCGACCTGGGGAACGATGATGAATCTGGCCTACAGGCGCGGAGCCTTCATAAGGCGCGCGTATCTCTGCCTGATGGCGCCGGGAGTCTGCGTTATGCTGCTCTCTCTGGCGTTCTATCTGATGAGCGTCCGCGCCGCGGCAGGAAAGGAGATCATATCCCAATGACGCACTCGTATTTCGCGGAGCTTCACGCCTCACCCTCGAGCCAGCTGGCCGGCTCCGGCTTCGTGCCCCCGGACAGCCCCGCCGTCAGCAGGGCGTGGGAGGAGCTCAGGCAGGCAGCCGGCCTTGATGAGCTTTCCGCGCCGGCAGCCCGGAGGGAAGCCCTGCTGAAGCTTGCGGGGGCCCTCGGCTTTCAGCTCAGATACACCGAGGAGATCTCCATGCTCAGCGCGCTGATCGACGAGGCCCCGGACGACGCGGAGCTTATCAGGAGGCGCGCGGCGAGGGAGCTCACCACCCTTCGCTGCGAAGCCGCGCTGAAGGATTTCGCTCGCTGCGCGGAGCTCGGGATGAACGGGCCGGACACAGTCTACAGGGACGGGCTCGCGAGATACTTCTCGGGCGACTATGAGGGCGCGATGAAGGCTGAAGAGCAGTGTTTCGCCGCTTCGGACGAGGAACTCGGGATAGGAGCGATCTACTGGCATACCCTGGCGGCGTGGAGGCTCGGAGCGGAGCCATCGCTGCTGAAGGAGCGCTACCGCCCCGGCATGAAGGTGGGGCATCACTTCTCCTACGACAGGGCTATGTCCCTGGCAGCCGGATACTTGAGCGAGGGGGACATGAAGGCTCTCATAGCCGGCGAGGACGACGATCTCGAGTATCCCATGATAGCCTACGGCTACGCGCGCTGGCTCATAAAAGAGGGAAGAAAAGAGGAGGGCGGCGCCCTCCTTAAGGAAATACTGAAAAGAGACGGTTTCTGGATCGCCTACGGCTTCATCGGAGCCTGGAGCGACGTGAACGGAAACGCGGACGGGCCGCGGCGCTGAGCCCTGCAGGCCCCGTGCCCTGCGGCGCTTATATAAACAGCTCCCGAGCCCCGTCCGAGGGCAGGGCGGTGTAGAACACGCAGTCTATGCCGAAGGCGTCGCGGTAGGCCCCGCTGACCTTCGACTTAAAGAGCTCCTCGGAGCTCTTTTTCACTATGCTGACGGTGCAGCCGCCGAAGCCGCCGCCGGTGATCCTCGAGCCGTAGACCCCCGGAACGTTCCACGCGGTCTCGGCGAGGAGATCGAGCTCCGGGCAGGAGACCTCGAAATCGTCCCTGAGCGAGACGTGGGAGGCGCTGATGAGCTCCCCGAAGGCCTTCAGGTCCCCGCGCTTCAGAGCTTCCGCTCCCAGCCTGCAGCGCTCGTTGTCGCGTACCGCGTGGCGGGCCCTCCTTCGAGCGCCGGGATCCTTGATGCAGCAGGAGAGCCTGTCGAACTCGGTGGAGCTCAGGCTGCACAGCGTTTCCGCGGGCTTCTCTCCGAGGCGTTCCATCTCGCGCTTTATCAGGGCCGCGGACTCCTCGCACTCGCGGCGGCGCTTCGGATACTCGGAGCTTCCGAGGCTGTGCTTGACTCTGCTGTCGGTCAGGACGATCTCCGCGTCCCCGAGCTCCAGTGGGATCGCCTCGAACTCGAGGCTTGAGGTGTCGAGGTAGAGGGCGTGGTCCCTGATACCGTTCGCGCTGGCAAACTGATCCATGATCCCGCAGGGGACCTTGGCGTAGACGTTCTCCGCGCGCTGCGAGGTGAGGGCGATGTCCTTTTTGCTCAGCTCAATGCCGAAGAGCCCGCAGAGGGCCGTGACCGTGAGCACCTCGAGAGCGGCGGACGACGAGAGTCCCGCGCCTGTGGGAAGGTCCGAGGCTATCGCCATGTCGAAGCCCCCGCTGAGCGCGCTCAGCGCGGCTTCGACCCTTCGTCCGTTCCTCGCGGCTTCAGTCTGTCCCTCAGGTTCGTCCTGCAGTCTGTCACGCAGGCTGAGCCAGGAGCCGAGCGCGTACGCGGTCCAGGTACCGCCGAGATCCTCCGGCAGCTCCGCTGTTCGGAAGCGGAAGGCCTTTCCGCTCTCGAAGTCCGCAGAGGCGAGGCCTATCGTCCCGTCGGTCCTCGGGGCGAAAGCCCCGTATATGCCGAGATCCAGCGCGCAGGGCATGACCCGGCCGCCGTTGTAGTCGGTGTGCTCCCCGAGCAGGTTGACCCTGCCGGGCGCGAAGAAGTATCTCACGCCTTCGGCGCAGCCGAAGGAGTTCATGAACAGCTGTCTTGCCTTCTCAAGCATGAAGAGCCTCCTCAGGCTATCTCGTATCCGGCCTTCTCCAGCTCTGCCAGGGCTTTTTCGAAGTTTTCCGCCTTGACAAGCACGTAGTCGGTGTTGTAGGTGCTCACGGCGAAGATCCCTATGCCGGCGTCAGCCAGGACTCCGGAGATCTTCGACAGTATGCCTATGAGGGAGAAGTCCAGCACTCCCTCTATCCTGAAGGCTTTCCAGCCGTCGTCGCGGGCTGTAGTACCGGCCGGGACGTCCTTCGTCCCGCAAACGAGTGAGAGCTCCTCGTCGGTCTTTCCGATGAAATAGAATTCCTTTCCGAGATCGATCCGCGATGCGTCCGCGAGCTTGCAGACGCTGAGATCGAGCGGCAGTCTTTTGAGTACCATGGGGTCACTTCCTTTCCCGTATATTATACCAGAGCACGCGGCCCGTGGCTGTCCTTTGTACCGCGTGATACAGCTTCAAAATGCCTGTGAAATGAGCGTTTACGCTCCGCTGCGGCCCAGTTCCTTATTGACTTGAAGGCTCCTGAAACATATACTTAATTGTTAGCATTTCAGCGCTTTTTTAGCGTACTCAAAATACAAAAGAGGTTGTTTTTTATGTACAAGAATCTGTCTGACAGACCCATAGCCGAGGTCCAGCTTCAGCAGGCCGACGAGTGGGACAGGGAAAACCTTCTCGAGATGTGCGTCGAGAACCGCAAGGACGCGCCGAGCTTCAACTTCTATGAGGGACCTCCGACCGCCAACGGCAAGCCGGGCATCCACCACGTCATAGCCAGAGCTCTGAAGGATTCCGTCTGCCGCTACAAGACCATGCAGGGCTTCCGCGTGACCCGCAAGGCCGGCTGGGATACCCACGGCCTCCCCGTCGAGATCGAGGTCGAGAAGCAGCTCGGCTTCTCCGGGAAGCAGGACATCGAGAAGTACGGCATCAGGGAGTTTAACGAGAAGTGCAAGTCCTCCGTTTTCACCTATGAGGCAATGTGGAGGGATATGACCCGCAGGATGGGCTATCTCGTCGACATGGACCACCCGTACATCACGCTGGACAACGACTACATCGAGACCGGCTGGTGGATCATCAAGCAGTTCTTCGACGCGGGACTCATCTACGAGGGACACAAGATCGTTCCTTACTGCCCGCGCTGTGGGACGGGACTCGCTTCCCACGAGGTCGCCCAGGGCTACAAGATGGTCAAGGTCAACACCCTGACCGTTCCCTTCAAGGCCAAGGACGAGGAGAATACCTATTACCTCGCCTGGACCACCACCGCCTGGACCCTCGCGGCAAACGTCGCGCTCACCGTGGGCGCCGACATCGACTACGTCAAGGCTCTCCAGAACGGAAAGTACTACATACTCGCCAAGTCCCTCGCCGACAAGATCCTCTCGCCCAAGGGCGAGTACGAGATCGTCGCCGAGTGCAAGGGCAAGGACCTCGAGTTCAGGGAGTATGAGCAGCTCATGCCGTTCTGCACCCCCGACAAGAACAAGAAGGCCTTCTTCATCACCTGCATGGACTACGTCTCCACCGAGGACGGCACCGGCATCGTTCACACCGCTCCCGCCTTCGGCGAGGACGACTACAACTGCGGAGTCAAGTACGGCCTGCCCGTCATGAACCCCGTGGACGAGGAGGGCAAGTACATCGGAACTCCCTGGGAAGGCCGCTTCATCATGGAGGACGGCCTCGACGTCGAGATCATCAAGTGGCTCGCCTCCCAGGACAAGATCTACGCCAGAGAGAAGATCGAGCACAACTATCCTCACTGCTGGCGCTGCGGCACCCCGCTGGTCTATTACGCCAAGCCGTCCTGGTACATCAGGATGACCGCCCTCAGGGATCAGCTCGTCGCCAACAACAACACCGTCAACTGGTGGCCGTCCTACGTGGGCGAGGGCCGCTTCGGCAACTGGATCGCCGACGTCAAGGACTGGGCGATCTCCAGAAACCGCTACTGGGGCACCCCGATCCCCATCTGGCGCTGCCCTGACTGCGGCAAGATCGTCTGCGTCGGCAGCCGCGAGGAGCTCAAAAAGCTCGCGATCGAGGATATCGGCGAGGACATCGAGCTGCACCGCCCGTACGTCGACGACGTGCACATCGCCTGTCCGGACTGCGGCCACGAGATGAGCCGCATCCCCGAGGTCATGGACTGCTGGTTCGACTCCGGCGCCATGCCCTTCGCGCAGAGACACTATCCGTTCGAGAACAAGGAGATCTTCGACGAGGAGTTCTTCCCCGCGGACTTCATCTGCGAGGGCATCGACCAGACCAGAGGCTGGTTCTACTCCCTGATGGCGATCTCGACCTTCATCAAGGGGCAGTCCCCCTACAGGAACGTCCTGGTAAACGACCTCATCCTGGACAAGTACGGCAAGAAGATGTCCAAGCACGTGGGCAACACCGTCGATCCGTTCGCGCTCTTCGACAAGTACGGCGCCGACGCGACCCGCTGGTACCTCATGAGCATCTCACCCGTATGGCTCCCGACCAAGTTCGACGAGGAAGGCCTGATGGAGACCCAGGGCAAGTTCTTCGGGACCCTCAGGAACGTATACAACTTCTTCATACTGTACGCCAACAACGACGGCATCGACGCCGAGGCCTGCTTCGTGCCCTACGCCGAGAGGCCCGAGCTCGACCGCTGGATACTCTCCAAGTGGAACGCCCTCGTTGACTACGTGACCGACTCCATGGATCACTACGACCACAACAAGTCGGTCCGCGCCATCCAGAACTTCGTCATCGAGTACCTCTCAAACTGGTACATCAGAAAGGCCAGGAGAAGG
>JAEENW010000198.1 GCA_016283945.1 Bacillota bacterium | reverse complement strand
TGGATGTGTCCGGCCACAGCAGACTGTGGCTCCTTTTCGCGGCAAACAACAGACAGCTTAAGGAGCTGTACTGCGGCGGCTGCTCCCTGAACACTCTGAACGTGAGCCTCTGCCCGGAGCTGGAGATCCTGGACTGCCACGAAAACGCTCTGAGCGCGCTCGACATCCTCGGCAGTCCTAAGCTGTACAAGGCCTATGTCAACGGCAATGATCTGGCGGAGCTGAATATAAGCAAGTGCCCGCTGCTGGTCGATGCCGTCGAAAACGGCAGCTCGTCCCAGACGGAGGGCGTCATTACCTACTTCAACGGCGATAACGAGCTGAAGGCGGACGCTGATACCGAGGTATATACCGTCATCGAAGCTCCTGCCATAACCAGGCAGCCGTCCTCCCAGACCGTCGACGAGGGCGACAGCGTGTCATTCACGGTCAAGGCTACAGGGATCGCTCTGTCATACCAGTGGCAGGGCAGCAGAAACGGGAGCTCATGGGGCGACCTCACAGGCCTCGGCTGGAACACCGATACCTACAGCATCCCGTCCGTATCGGCTGGAGCGGGCGGAAACCGCTACCGCTGCGTAGTGAGCAACAGCGCGGGAAGCGTGACCTCCAAGGCCGTGCTGCTGACCGTAAGGGGCTCTGCGTCCATGCTCGGCGACGTTAATCTTGACGAGACGGTCGATTCCAAGGACCTCACCGCGCTCGCGAGGCACGTCGCGCAGATCGGCGGGCTCACCGACCCGACCGCCCGCGCGAACGCCGACGTGAACGGCGACGGCGAGATAAGCTCTACTGACCTGACCAAGCTCGCGCGCTTCACCGCTCATATCATAGACACGCTCGAGTAGGGCTGTCTCCAGAAAGATAGAGATCAAATATCCCCCTGTCCGTACCGGGCGGGGGGATCTTTTCGTGTTTCTTGTTTCGCGGCGCGCTTCGGGCGCCCTGCTGACGCCGCGGCGGGCTTCCGATGTTTACAGGAGTCCGCGGGCGCTTTCCTCCGCTCCTACTCCTTCTCGAGCAGGTGGACGTTCGCCTCCTCGAAGACCAGGCGGCACTCGTCGCCCACGTTGTAGATCTTCTTGTTCTTGGGATTGTACTCCTGGAGCTTCACGAGGTGATCGTCGACCATCACGTGGTAGTTCTGGTAGGAGCCCATGAACGCGGAGAGTATCACCTTGCAGGGGATTCCTCCCTCGTCGGCGAGGGTCGCGGACTCGGGACGCAGGACTATGGTCTTGCCCGGCTTGCCGATGTACTCGCCCGGAAGGAAGTTCGCCTCGCCGATGAAGTCGGCTACGAACTCGTTCTTCGGGTGGTAGTAGATCTCCTGCGGGGAGCCCATCTGCTCGACGACTCCCTTGCTCATGATGATGATGTTGTCAGAGAGCGCCATGGCCTCGGACTGGTCGTGGGTGACGTAGATCGCGGTGATGCCGACCTCCTGCTGGATGCGGCGGATCTCGGTCCTCATCGTTACCCTGAGCTTAGCGTCGAGGTTGGAGAGCGGCTCGTCGAAGAGCAGCACGGAGGGCTCGATGACGAGCGCCCTGGCGAGGGCTACTCTCTGCTGCTGGCCGCCGGAGAGCTGGTTGGTCATGCGGCTCTCCATGCCTTCGAGCTCGACCAGCTTGAGAACGCGGGTGACTCTCTCCTTGATCTCGTCCTGAGGCACCTTGCGGAGCTTGAGGCCGTAGGCCACGTTGTCGAATACGTTGTAGTGGGGGAGCAGCGCGTAGGACTGGAAGACCATCGCGGTGTCTCTCTTGTTGGGGGTGAGCTCGTTGATCGGCTCGTCGCCGAGGTAGATCTCGCCCTCGTCGGGGGATTCGAAGCCGGCGATCATCCTCAGCGTGGTGGTCTTGCCGCAGCCGGAGGGGCCGAGCAGGGTCACGAAAGTGCCGGGCTCGATGTTGAGCGAGGTGTCCTTGACGGCGTAGAATTCCTTTCCGCTCTTTGGATCCTTGTATATCTTGGAGATGTGCTCGAGGCGCACGCCCTTCTTGATCTTTTCCATTTTAGTCCTCCTTGACTACCTTGCTGGTACCGAAGTGCTTGATGAAGAGGTTCATCAGGAGCACGGCTCCGTAGGTGATAAGTATCAGTATGGTCGCGAACGCGCAGGCCAGTCCGTAGGAGCCCTTCTCCGCGAACTCGTTGATCTGCACGGTGATGAGCAGGAACTGCGGGGTGACCAGCAGTATGATCGCGGAGATAGCGGTTATGCTCCTCACGAACGAGGTGACCAGTCCGGAGAGGAAGGAATCCTTGATCAGCGGCAGGGTCACGGTC
>JAEENW010000197.1 GCA_016283945.1 Bacillota bacterium | reverse complement strand
CGCCCGATCCCGGCGCCCTTGGCCTGCGCGGCCGGGGCGCGGGAAGCTCCCCGTACATCGCGGGCAGGAGCGCCTCGAGAAGGGCGCGGTCCTCGACGTCCTCGACCAGCAGCATGGGCGACGCGCTCTCGTAGGGCAGCTCCTCATGAGCGTCCGGCATCATGCGCCTCGCGGCGGGAACCGGCTTGACGAGGAAGCGGTCGTCGTAGACGCCTCCGGCTATCCTTCCGTTGTAGTAGATGATGTATTCCCCCATCATGGGGCGGCATGTGACCCCGTCCAGCCCGGAGAGCTGGTCCATGATGAAGTCGAGATACTCTTTGGTTGACGCCATAACTCCGCTCCTTTCGGGGCAAGATACACTTATGATCCAAGTATATATCAAAACAGACAGCCTTGCGACTGTATGTTTTCAACAAGGGATCCGGCTTTTTACAGCTCGGTGGTTATGTTCGCCACGTACCTCAGCCCACGGAAACCGTGAGCTGGATACAAAGAAACATGTGAGTATTATCTCAGGAAATGACAGCCGTCAGGCCTTCACCACGTAGCATATGCCTCCGATCTTCAGGAGGGAATCCCGGATGCTCTCGAAGCTGTGCCTCGGAGTCGTCGTCACGTTGACCCCTACATTGCCGTTGATGCCGCTCTTCGCGGGGATTATCTCAAGGGCCAGGTCCTTCTCGAGGATGGACTCGACCTCCTCGAGCACTCTTTGCACATTGTCGATGCCGCTGATCTCCGCGTAAAAGTGCAGCGACTGCTTTGTCTTCCGCTCGAGCTTTGTCAGCAGCGTGGTCGTGAACACGCAGATGAGGGTCCCGACCAGGGCGCCCTCGTAGAAGCTGTATCCCAGGGCGATGCCTATGGTGGCGGTGACCCACATGCCCGCGGCGGTGGTCAGTCCAGCGACCGTGCTGTTGTTCCTGACCAGGATGATGCCCGCGCCGAGGAAGCCGATGCCGGAGATTACCTGGGCGGAGAGCCTGAAGATGTCGCCGGGCATACCGAGAGTCTGGGCGGCGTACAGGTTGCACAGCGAGGTCATCGCGGCGCCTACGCACACCAGGATGTGCGTCCTGAAGCCCGCCGCGCTGCCGTGGCGGCCGCGCTCAAAACCGATGATCCCGCCGAAGACTACGGCGAGGGACAATCTCAGCAGGACGCTGATCATATTCAGGTCTTTCAGATAGCTCATAATAAAGTGGGTCTGTCCCATGGGGTGCTTCCTTTCGCGGAATTGTCAATAAACGCTGTGCTCCATCTGCCTGTACGCTTCGAACAGCTTCAGGCAGGCGTCGCGGTCTATGCATGTCAGAAGATCTGACAGGGCGTCTCTGCCGCCGCTCAGCTGATCGAACACCTCGTCCCGGAAGCCGATATCGGCGTTGTCCTCGATCGTGCAGCCATAGTAGACTGTGTCGATATTTGCCCAGAGGATCGCGTACAGGCACATGGGACAGGGTTCGCCCGTGGTATACAGGACGCATCCCGACAGATCGTGGCTGCGCAGCTTCTTCTCCGCGTTCCGAATGGCTGTGATCTCTCCGTGCGCGGTGGAATCGTGGTCGATCAGGACCCTGTTGTGTCCGCGGCCGATGATCTCCCCGTCTTTTACGATCACACAGCCGAAGGGTCCGCCGTGCCCCTTGCTGATCCCGTCAAGAGCCTCGCTGATCGCTTCGGTCATATAGGGATCGCCGGCTTCGATGAGCGCTTTTGTCTGCTCCGCCTTTACGCAGCCTGCGAGCAGTATCATCAGCAGAACGCATGAGATCAGGATGAGCTTTTCCTTGACCGTGGTCATGATGAGCTCCCTTACTGAACAAATAACGCTTATAACTGTCTCCGCGGGCGCCGGTCTGCCCGCCGCGGATCCGGACCGTCAGTCCTCGGTCTTCATCTTCGCGATCAGATCGTGCAGGCTCTTCTCGTACTGCTTCCGCGAGATGACCCCGCGCTCGAGGAAGGTATTCAGAAGCCGCTTCTGCCGCTCCAGAAGCTCCTTGTTTTTCTCCGCGTATGACAGGGCGTCCCACGCTGGGGTCTTTGAGTCTGCAGCCATGCTTATCCTCCGGATCATAGCTCTTTTCCTGCTCTTATGATAAACCCTTTTCCGTGCCGCGAACAGTAAGCACGTGAAATAAAACAAAACCGACCCGCCCTGCGGCGGATCGGTC
>JAEENW010000196.1 GCA_016283945.1 Bacillota bacterium | reverse complement strand
CTCCAGGACGCGAGGCAGATCTACCAGCAGTACGAGCTCCTCAGGGACAAGTACAGCGGCAAGGACGGGCTCAGGCAGCGCTTCAAGGTCTCCGCGCAGCACTACTCCTTCGCGACCAAGGCCTTCGTCGAGACCGTCAAGAAATACGGAGCCTACAGCTACGACCTCGAGATTAGCGAGACCAGGACCATGGAGGTCATCGAGGACGTGGGAAACTCCATCAGCGAGGTCGGCATACTCTTCCTGTCAGACTACAACCGAAAGTACCTGGGCAAGCTCTTAAGGGAGAAGGGCCTCGTGTTCCACGAGCTGGTCAAGGCCAGCGCCTTCGTCTATCTTTACAAGGAGCATCCCCTCGCGGGCAACAGCTCCATCACTTTCGAGGAGCTCAAGGACTACCCCAACATGAGCTTCGACCAGGGCGAGGGCAGCTCCATGTTCCTCGTCGAGGAGATCCTCGCGGACAACGACTACCCGCAGACCATCAAGGTGAACGACCGCGCCACCATGCTCAACCTCATGAGGGGCATCAACGGCTACACCCTGTGCTCCGGCATCATCAGCGAGGAGCTGAACGGCTCCGACTACGTCGCGATCCCCTACGCGGACGACAGCGACAACCCCAACGTGGTCATGGAGATAGGCTACATAGTCAAGGAGCGCTCGGTGCTCTCCGACATAGCCAGGGACTACATAGCGGAGCTCAGGCGCTACTTCGAGTAGGAGGGCGGCTGAACGCCGGCCGGGCCGTTATAGAATCGATTTATAACTGACTCAAATTATTAACGATTTGCCAAACGCGGGCACTTGGATTATCCTTATGCCATTGGAAACAAGGAGATAGCGATGAAGAGATATTCTGCCGCAGCTATGATGATGTGCATGTGCATGGCGGACGCCGGACAGACGTGACGCGCCGTTCTTTGCGCGTGCGTTCAGTCCGGGAAGCCCCTCGCGAGCTTCCCTTTTCTTATGCGGAGGTTATAAGTGATAAGCATTAAAGATCTTCACAAGCGCTTTATGACGAAGACGGCCGAGGTCAACGCGGTCGACGGGGTGAGCCTCGAGATCGCCGACGGCCAGATATACGGCATCATGGGATACTCGGGAGCGGGAAAGAGCACGCTGGTGCGCTGCATCAACTTCCTCGAGCTTCCCGACAGCGGAAGCATAGAGATCAGCGGCTTCGGCAAGGTGATCTCGGAGGGCGGCAGGATGTTCCTGGAGAGGGACGGAAGCCGCAGCCCCATGAGCGAGAAGGAGCTCAGGGCGCTGAGGCGCTCGATAGGCATGATATTCCAGCACTTCAACCTGCTGGACAGGAGCACGGTCTTCGACAACATAGCCTACCCCCTCAAGTACACCGGAAAGAGCAGGCAGGAGATCGAGGCCAGGGTGGACGAGCTTCTGGGCCTCGTGGATCTGAAGGACAAGAAGTACTCCTATCCCAGCCAGCTCTCGGGCGGGCAGAAGCAGAGGGTCGCGATAGCCAGAGCTCTCGCCAACTCGCCGAAGATACTGCTCTCCGACGAGGCGACCTCGGCGCTCGACCCGGACGCCACAGAATCCATACTCGCGCTGCTCAAGGAGCTCAACCGCAAGCTCGGCCTCACGATAGTGATCATCACCCACGAGATGGCGGTCATCAAGGCCATAGCCGACAGGGTCGCGGTCATGGAGGACGGCAGGGTGGTCGAGGAGGGCGGAGTCTACGACATCTTCGCGGCGCCGGCCGAGAAGATCACGAAGAAGTTCGTCGGAAGCTCCTCCGGGCTCGAGAAGATCGACAAGCTCATCGAGAGCGGGGCGGTCGAGGCGGAGAACACCGACACCGACAAGCTTATCCGCCTCACCTTCAGCAAGGAGTCCGTCGGAGAGGCCATCATCTCCAGGGTCTCAAGGAACTACGGGGTGGACGTCAACCTGGTCCTCGCGAACGTGGACGTGGTCGCGGGAGCCGCTCTCGGCGGAATAGTCGCGAAGATATCCGGAGAAAAGGACGCTGTCAGCGCCGCGCTCGCCTACATAGAGAGCTGCGGAGTCAGAACGGAGGTCATCGAATATGTGGGATAGCATTGCTAAGATAGCGCCGAACCTGGCGAACTACTCGGACAGGTTCCTTCAGGCTCTCGAGGCCACCTGGCAGATGTTCTTCATCGCAGGACTGCTCACCCTCGCGATAGGCGGGATCTTCGGGATACTGCTGATCGTGACCAAGCCCGGCGGAATCAAGCCCAACAAGGCGGTCCACACCGCTCTGGAGCTCGTGACCAACGTCTTCAGGTCCATACCCTTCATCATCCTGCTGATCTTCCTCATCCCCTTCACGAGAGCCCTCGTCGGCACCTCGATCGGGGTCAAGGGAGCGGTGGTGCCGCTGGTATTCGGAGCGGTCCCGTTCTTCACGAGGCAGGTTGAGAGCGCTCTTTCGGGCGTCGATCCCGGAAAGATCGAGGCGGCCAGGGCGATGGGAAGCGGAACAGCCGGCATCATCTGGAGGGTCTACCTCAAGGAGGCGCTGCCGAGTCTGATCAGGGCGATAACGATCACATCGATCTCCATGGTCGGCCTGACCACCTCGGCCGGAGCTGTGGGAGCGGGCGGTATCGGAAGCTTCGCCATAAACTACGGCCAGAACATGCACTATCAGGACATAGTCAACGTGTGCGTGCTGATACTGCTGGTGCTGGTATCGCTGATACAGATCATAGGAAACACGCTCTCGAGAAAGACTTACAACAGGGAGCTGTTCAGGAAATGAGGCATGGCCCGGGAAACGGGCCGCTCAGTAAACTTGATCCGGCCCGTCAAGCGGGCCGCGCAGGGAGCTCATCCCGGCCGCGCGGCGCCTGCCGGCTGAGATACAGAAAACATGAAGGATCCCGGAGGATCCAAGGAGGAAAAGCAATGAGATCGGTAAAGAAGATAACGGCCATAGCGCTCGCGCTGCTGCTCGCTCTCTCGCTGGCTGCCTGCGGCGAGAAGAAGGAAGAGGGCTCCAAGCCCGCTGAGCCGCTCAAGATCGGCGTTCCCAGCGACGCGACCAACCAGGCGAGAGCCATCAACCTGCTGGAGGCTGCCGGCTTCATCGACGTGGACGACGCCGCGGGCTTCACCCCGGAACTCAAGGACATCAAAGAATACTACTACAACATCGAGATCGTCCCCGCCGCCGCCAACACGCTGGTGGCCACCCTGGACGACTACGGTGCCTCTACCATCAACGGCACC
>JAEENW010000195.1 GCA_016283945.1 Bacillota bacterium | reverse complement strand
TCACCCTCACCGAGGAGGGAAGGCTCCTCAGGCTGAGGGCGGGCGAGATAGTCGAGCTCGCCGAGCGGACAGAGTCCGAGCTGAGCCCCGCCTCCGCGCAGATCAGCGGGGACATCTTCATAGGCGCCGGCGAGACCAGGGCAATGAGGATCATCGCCGAGGCCGCGGAGAGGATACGCGCTCAGCACAGCGGCGTGCGCTTCCACATCTACAGCGGGAACGCGGACGAGGTCTACAGGCGCCTGGACAGCGGGCTTCTGGACCTCGGGATAGTTATCGGCGAGACGGACCTGTCCAGATATGAGTACGAGCCGCTGCCGGTACAGGACACCTGGGGCGTTCTCATGAGAAAGGACAGCTCCCTCGCCGCAAAGGACAGCATCCGCAGGGAGGACCTGGAGGGCATACCGCTCATACTCTCGCAGCAGTCGCTGGAGACCGGGGAGCTGGAGGACTGGCTCGGAAGCGACGCGTCCGGGATGAACATCGCGGCTACCTATAACCTGATCTACAACGCGTCGTTGCTCGTTGAAACATGCGTTGGCTGCGCCCTCACACTCGACAGGCTTATCGATACCGGCCCCGAAGGGATGCTCTGCTTCAGACCGCTGGAACCACGCCTCGAGTGCGAGCTCTACCTTGTGTGGAAGAAGGAGCACATATTCTCCAGAGCCGCCAAGCTGCTTCTCGCGGAGATAGGAGAGGCCGGGGAAGGCTGACGGGCTTACTTCCTCTGTCCCTCGATCTGGGGCAGCGCGAAGAGCACCGCCTCGTAGGGCCTCAGAGAATAAGTGATCCTGTTCTCGTAGTGGTCGCAGGGCTCGGGGCTGCTGACGAGGGGCGGGATGCTCGCCTCGTCGCCCTTGGTCTCGCCCGGCATGGTATCGTAGCTGCTGAATATCCTCTTGTACCAGCCCTCGACGGGGACGCCTATGTCGTAGTTCTCGTAGGCCTGCCCGGAGAAGTTGAAGACGCAGAGAACGGCGCCCTCCCAGTTCCAGGGATTGCGGCGTATGAAGCTCACGGTGTTCCTCATGCTGTCGGTGGAGTTGACCCACTCGAAGGTGACCGGGTTGGAGCTGTCGCTGTAGAGGCAGGGCCAGCTCCTGTAGATGCCTATCATGCGGCGCAGCGACTCCATGACGTCCCTGTGCCAGGGGTCGTTCGGGAAGCCCCAGTCGATGGCGCGGTCCTCGCTCCACTCCCTCTCCTCGGCGAACTCCTGGCCCATGAAGAGCAGCTTCTTGCCGGGGCAGCAGAACTGGTAGGCGTAGAGCGTCTTGAGTCCGGCGAGCTTGTCGCCCGCGCTGCCGGGGAGCTTCTCCACCATGGAATGCTTGAGGTGCACCACCTCGTCGTGCGAGAGCACGAGTATGAAGTTCTCGGTGAAGGCGTACTCCGCGGTGTGGGTGAGCTGCCAGTGATGGAAGCCGCGGTATATCGGCTCGAGCTTGAGGTACTCGAGGGTGTCGTTCATCCAGCCGAGATTCCACTTGAACTTGAAGCCGAAGCCGCCCTCGGAGACCGGCGCGGTGATGCCCTGCATGATAGAGGAGTCCTCCGCTATCATGTAGGCCCCGGTGCCCTCGGTGAGCGACTGGTTGAGCTGCCTCAGGAAGGCTATGCTCTCGAGGTTCTCGCTCCCGCCGTACTTGTTGGGCCTCCAGGGATCGCGGCTGAAGTTGGTGTGCAGCATGGCAGCGACAGCGTCGACCCTGATCGCGTCGACGTGGAACTCCTTCACCCAGTAGAAGGCGTCGGATATGAGGAAGCTCCTGACCTCGGGCTTGGCATGGTCGAACGCGAGGGTCCCCCACTGCGGATACTCGGCGAGCAGCGGATCGGCCGACTCGTAGAGCGGGGTCCCGTCGAAGTGCTCCAGGCCGAAGTTGTCCTTGGGATAGTGCGCGGGGACCCAGTCGAGTATGACCCCGATCCCGCGCGAGTGCATGGTGTCGACGAAGTAGCGGAAGTCGTCCGGGGTGCCGTAGCGGCTCGTCGGCGAGTAGTAGCCGGTGACCTGATAGCCCCAGGAGCCGTCGAAGGGATGCTCGCAGATGCCTATGAGCTCGACGTGGGTGAAGCCCATGTAGAGCACGTAGTCGCTGAGCTCGTCGGCGAGCTGCCTGTAGTTCAGGAAGCCGTCGGGTCCGAGGCGGTAGTCCTTCTTCCAGGAGCCGGGATGGACCTCGTAGATCGCCATGGGCTTAGCCACGGGATCCTCGGAGCGGACCCTCGCGAGGTATTCTTCGTCATGCCACTCGTAGCCCTCGAGGGGCCAGACTATGGAGGCGCTCGACGGCCTCAGCTCGGACCAGAAGCCCACTGGGTCGGCCTTGTAGCGGGACACCCCGTCGGCTCCGACCACGACGTACTTGTAGGAGTCGCCCTGAACCATGCCCGGGGAGAAGTGCTCCCACACGCCGTAGCTGCCCCTCGTCATGGGCTCGACCAGGGGATCCCAGCCGTTGCGTGAGCTGATCAGGCTGACCTGCTGAGCGTTCGGAGCCCAGACGGCGAAGCGCACGCCGTCCTTTCCGCCGGATCTGCAGGGATGGGCCCCCAGCTTTTCGTAGAGGGCCGTGTGAAGACCCTTGGAGAACAGGCGCGAATCCGCCCTTGTAAACTTGTTTCTCATCATCTTTCCTTCGCTGTTTCAATGAAGACCTGCCGCGCTTCGATCAGCCGCGGCCTCGGGTACCTGCCGCGCTTCGATCAGCCGCGGCTCCGCGTGAGCGCCGCGCTCCGCGGGTCTTAAAAAGAGGCAGGCGCGCCGCCTGCCTCGAGAGCTCTAATATCTTCCGACGGGCGGCTCGACGTCGTCCGGAAGCGGGCAGACGTAGCGTCCGCCGTTGCGCGCGACGAGCTCAGCCTTGGCCTTCGCGATGAGCTCGGGATCGGCTGCGGTCCTGACGCAGGCGAGCGCCATGACCTCGGCGGCGAGCATCATGCCCTTCATGCCTATCTCGGAGCCGGAGAAGCAGGTGTTCTGCCAGCTGTGCCCGACGTTTCCGAGGCACTGGGTCGCGGTGTTCAGCATGACGGTCGGGGTGGCGCAGGCCACGTCGCCGACGTCGGTGGAGCCGGACATGTAGATCGGGTTCTTGACCCTCTCGTAGGGGAAGACTCCGCCGTGCAGCGGCTTTTCGAGCAGGGCGTCCACGTCCGCGGTGTCGAACTTCTGCGCGAGGGTCGAGCGGATGGCGGTCTGCGTGGTCTCGTTATAGGTCGCCAGCACCTCGCGGGCGAGCTCGTAATCGGCCTCGCTCCACTTGGGCGCTCCGGCCTCAAGCAGGCAGTCGGAGATGCACTCGGCGAGCGCTGCGTTGGCGATATAGTCGGAGAATGCCATGGTGATCTCGTAGCGCATCTTCGTCTCGGTCATCTCGGCCGCGCCGTGGGCGATGTGCACCACCCTCTCGAAGAGCTCCTTCATCTGGGAGACCTTGGGAGCCCTGACCTCGTACTTGATGACGGTGTGGTCCTGCACGACGTTGGGCGCGGTGCCGCCGGAGTTGGAGTAGGCGTAGTGGACCCTGGCCTGGTCTATCATGTGCTCCCTGAGGTACTGCACGCCGATGTTCATGAGCTCGGCGGCGTCGAGCGCGGAGCGGCCCAGGTGCGGGGCTCCGCCCGCGTGTGAGGCTATGCCGTCGAAGATGAAGTTCGCGCCCATGATGGCGACGCTTCCGGTGTTTCCAACCTCGTTGTAGGTAGAGGGATGCCAGGTGTAGCAGAAGTCGACGTCGTCGAAGTAGCCCTCTCTGGCGATGAACTGCTTGGAGCCCGCGCCCTCCTCGGCCGGGCAGCCGAAGAAGATCACGGTGCCGTCCATGTCGTGGGCCTTCATGTAGTCGCGGACAGCGAGCGCGGCGCTGAAGCAGCCGGCGCCGAGCAGATTGTGTCCGCAGCCGTGTCCCGGAGCGCCCTCGGCGACGGGATCCTTATGCGGGACGGAGGCCTTCTGGCTGAGTCCCCAGAGCGCGTCGTACTCGGCGAGCAGGCCGAAGACCGGCTTGCCGCTGCCGTTGCTCCACTTGGCGAGGAAGGCCGTCGGTATGCCCGCGAGATTATCCTCGATCTCAAATCCCTCGGCGACGAGCTCCTTCTTGAAGAGCTCCGCGGACTTGGTCTCCTCGAAGGGAAGCTCCGCGTATTCCCATACCTTCCGGGCTATCTCCTCGGTCTTGGCGGTGTTGGCCGCAACGTATCCTCTGATCTCATCGAGCTGTGTCATAGTCTCTCCCTTTCCGCCCGCTTGGCGCTGAAAAATGACTGTACGCTTAAACTGTCTGAAAGCTCTGCGGAATGCCGGGTCCCTTTAGTCGGTTCCCATGTTTCTATGCCTTATGAACTCTATCATGTCCTGGAAGAAGCCCATGATGCCGGGCGACCTGAAGCCGAGCTGCTCGGCCACGGTCTCCGTGCGTATGTACTCCTCGGGGATAGCGTCCCCGTTGACCTCGTCTATGCTTCCGTCGCGCGTGAAGCTTATAGACAGGCCGTCTATGCCGTCGAGCTCGAGCTCCTCGTAGTCGGCGATCATCACGCCGTTCTCCATGTGGAGCTCCCCGACGAGGGTGCAGCCGAGGCCGAAGCTTAGCTCCAGCCTGTCCGCCCAGATCATGTCCTCGCAGCCCTTGCCGATCTTGATCCCGTCGACGTCGACGTGGTAGCTCTGATCGGTCACGGTGGGCTCGAAGAGCTGCTCGACGCTGCCGCTGTATTCGGCCGTGTCGCCGGCGAAGTTCTCCGTGACGAAAAGCTTCCACTCGAAGTCATTGACGCCGACCAGGTTCTTGGTCTTGGGGATCATCTGGAAATCGAAGGAGAAGCTCTTCTCGGTGTCGGAGACATAGGTCTCGGTGATGTGGCTCACGCCGATTATGACGTAGTCGTTCTCGAGGACCCTGATGTAGTCCTTCATGATCTCGATCTCGTGCGCTCCGTTCTCGTCGCGCTCGATCTTGGTCTTCCCGTTGTCGTAATCGGCGAAGTATATACCGCAGCCGCTCAGGCTGAGCGCCAGGACCAGCGCGAGCGCAGCAGCGGCGAGCCTTCTGATGGTCTTTCTCAAATCTGTCCTCCGGCGGCCCGGATTCGGGGGGTCTCACACTCCGCCCGCGGGCCGTTAACAGTTTATTTTAATATGCGAAGGGCGGCTTGTAAAGCGCCCCGGCCCTTTCGAGCACGTAGGCGGCCCTGCAGAGCTCGAAGTCCGAGAAGCCCGTGCCTATGAGGTTGAGTGCGGCGGCCTGTCCGTCCGGGAGCCTGCCCGAGGGCAGGGATATGGCGGGATAGCCGGAGGCAGGCGGGACGTTGTTGTGGCCGCACATAGCTATGGCTATGGCTCCGCCTGCAAGGGCGTCGTCGATCTGCGCCCTGCTCGTCCTGATCACGTCCAGAGCGCGCAGATACTCCGCCTCGTTCAGCCTGCCGGAGCTGACGCGGTCAGCCTCGGCGAGCCTCTCCTGACCGTACTTGAGACAGCCCTCGTGCTCCTCGTTGAAGCGGAGTATATCGGAGACCGTCCTGATCCCCGCGGCGGGATGCCCGGCGAGATAGGCTTCCATGGTGCGCTTGATCTCGTAGACCTCGACCGCGGTGACGGCCTCCCTGTCAGCGGCGGGGAGCTTCACGTCATAGAGCTCGGCGCCCTCGTCCCTCATGGCCGCGAGCAGCTCCTCGAAGAGCTTCGCGTCCTCGGGAGATGCGTTCTCCGCCGCGAGCGTGTCTACGGCGATCTTCTTTCCCTGAAGCGAGGCGTCCCAGAAATACGACGGCGCGGGCATGGGGATGTCCCCCGTGAAGCGGGTCGCGGGATCTGCGGGGTCGTCGCCTATCATGGACCAGAGCAGCATCGCGGCGTCCTGCACGCGGCGCGCGAGAGGGCCGGCGGTGTCGAATGATGAGCTGATGGGGACTATGCCCGTGCGGCTTACGAGTCCCTTGGTCGGCTTGATCCCGATGACGCCGCAGCGCCTCGCGGGATGCAGTATGGAGCCGTTGGTCTCGGTACCGACCGCGGCGGTGCAGAAGCCGGCGGAGACCGCCGCGGCGCTCCCGCTGCTGGAGCCTCCGACCTCGAGCCCCGCGCCGAGGGGATTCACGACCTGGCCTCCGAGCGAGCTGTAGCCGCCCCTCATGCCGTTCGCGAGGAAGTTGGCGAGCTCGGTGAGGTTGGCCTTGCCCAGTATCACGGCGCCGCTCTCCCTGAGCATCTTCACGAGGAATGCGTCGGAGGGGGCGAAGTTGTTCTCAAGCGCCCTGCTCCCGGCGGAGGTCCTCATCTTGTCGCCGGTGTCGATATTGCCCTTGATCAGCACCGGCACGCCGTGAAGCGGCCCGCGCGGCCCCTGCTGGGCGTACTCGCGGTCAAGCGACTCGGCTATGTCCAGCGCGTCCGGGTTGAGCTCGAGCAGGGTGTTGAGCTTCGGACCGGCGCTGTCGAGCTCAGCGATCTTCCCTATATAGAAGCGCGCGAGCTCCAGGGCGCTGAGCTTCTTCTTCGCCAGCGCGACCTGGATGTCCTGCACGCTCAGTTCGTTCAGAGCCTTCATCTGTCCCCTCCCATGAGGCTCAGCGCGAGCGCGAGCTCCGCCTGAGCCTTGAGCGCGGTCATCATTATGCGGGTGTACTTGGAATCGCTGTCCTCAGGAAGCTCAGCCTCCCTGGCCGCGATCTCCCTG
>JAEENW010000194.1 GCA_016283945.1 Bacillota bacterium | reverse complement strand
TCTATGCCGGCCAGACTTTCCATGATGTCTGCGTGGTAGGGGATCTCGTAGTCGGGAACGACGGGCTCTCCGAACCTTTCGATCTCGACGTTCTCGGAATCGTCCTTTCCGATGGGGACGGAGGCGTCGATGATGTTGGGGATCACCATCATCCTCGAGGTGACCTCCTCCTGGAGCTTCGCTTCCTTTTCCTCGAGGGCTGCGAGCTCGTCCGCCATCTCGGAGACCTTCTTCTTGGTCTCCTCGGCCTCTTCCTTCTTTCCGGCCTTCATCAGCTGGCCGATCTCGCGGCTCAGGCTGTTCCTAGAGGATCTGAGCTCGTCGCCCCTGGTCTTGGCCGCGCGGAGCTCCCTGTCCATCTCTATGACCTCGTCCACGAGGACGAGCTTCTCGTCCTGGAACTTCTTTCTGATGTTCTCCTTGACGATGTCGGGATTTGCTCTTAAGAATTTGATGTCGATCATTTTTGCTCCTTATATTCGGTCCGGGCAGCGCCCGGTAAAATTAGCGTTTTCGGTCCGGGCCGCGCCCGGTAGGATCAGCGTTTTAGTTTTGAGGCGGCGCGCCTCGAGCTGCGCCTTCAGCAGGCGCCAACGCCTCAGCCGCCCATCGCGTCCGAGAGGCGGACGAAGTCGGCGACGCTCAGCGTCTCGGCCCTGCGCTTGGGGTCGATCCCCGCGGCCTCCATGGCGGCGAGAGCCTCCTCCTTGCCGAAGCCTCCGCCCGTGAGGGCGTTGATGAGGGTCTTTCTCCTCTGCGAGAAGCCCGCCTTCACGAGCCTGAAGAACAGCCCGTCGTCCTTCGCCCTGACGCGGCCATCGCCTTTTGGCGTTAATTGTACCACAGCGGAATCCACTTTTGGAGAAGGAATGAAGGCTTCTTTGCCCACATCCAGGACTTTTTTGACCTCGCAGTAGTAAGTGACCGTGACGGTCAGCACCCCGTAGTCCTTGCTCCCCGGCGAGGCGGCGAGGCGGTCGGCGACCTCCTTCTGCACCATGAAGATCATGGCGTCCGCCGGGACTCCGCTTTCGAGCAGGCCGGTGATGATCGGGGTCGTGATGTAGTACGGGAGGTTGCCCGCGACGACCGCGCGGTCCGCTCCGCCCGGGATGAGCGCGCCCTGCTCGGCGATGAGCGCGGGGAGGTCGACCTCGAGTATGTCGGCGTTGATCACGCCCACGTTGCCGTAGCCCGAGAGCGTGTCCGCGAGCACCGGTATGAGCTCCGAGTCGAGCTCCACGGCGCAGACCCTCCCGGCCCTCTCCGCGAGAGCCGAGGTGAGCACCCCGACTCCGGGGCCTATCTCGACGGCGAGCGAGCTCTCCGTGAGCCCGCAGGCGTCCGCGATGGCCTCGAGCGCGGCGTCGTCCGCAAGGAAGCACTGCCCCAGCTTCTTCTTTGTCCTAAAGCCGTGCTTCTTCTCTATGTACTTTATGAGATCTCTGGTGGAAGGTCTTCGCATGCTCTTCTCAGTTCTTCCTCGCTTATAGAAAAGGCGTTCAGCTTCTTGAGGAAGGCGTTGGCGTTGCCGCCGCCTATCCCGAGCCGCGCGCCGGCGGCCTCTCTTCGCCTCATGGATCCGGCGCCTCCCGCGAGCCCGAGCTCCGCGAGCAGCTCCCTGCTGAGGGGAACGCGGGGCTTCTCGGAGGCGGCCGCTTCATACGTCTCGCCTCGCGCCAGCGCTCCCGGCGCCGCGTCCGGCAGTCCGGCAGGACCGTCCGTATCGTCCTTAGCCCTTCCGCTCCCTCCGGAGCTCAGCGCCCTCTCGAGCGCGCGCCTTATGGCATCGGGTGAGGCGTTCTCTATGCCTATGTCCCCGCTCTTCTCGGCCTCGCCTCTCGTAAGGTAAGCCTGCAGGGCGCGGGGGAAGCGCCCCGTGAGCGCATTCCGGATGTTCGCCCCGGCGTGGTCGGGGTCGGTGAAAACGATTATCCCCTTTTCGCGGTAGGCCTTTCCGATGAGCTCGAGCGTACTCCCGGAGATGCCGTAGCCGCGGGTGACTATGACCGCCGCATCGACGGCCCTGAGTATCGCCGCCTCGTCGTCGCGGCCCTCGGCGACTATTATCTGCTCTATCTTCATGGGCCTATCTGGGCTTGGCCGGGTTTTCCTCGGCGGGCTCCTCCGGCTCAGGCTCAGGCGCGGTGTACTCGTTGGTCCCGCGTAGCTTGTAGAGTATCTCCCCGTCGTAGATCATGCCCAGCTGCGAGCGCGCCTGCTGCTCGAGGTACTCCGGGCTGTCGACGTGGCTGAGCTCGGCGTTCTTCTCGTCGATGATCGCCTGAAGCTCCGTGAGCCTCATCTCGGCCTGGGCCTTCTGGTTCATCAGGTCGCGCACGTGCAGGGCGTTGACGACCGCGACGGTGATGACCGCGAAGAGCACGACGAAGCTGACGAAGGCGGCTATGCGCCTGCGCCTTCTCCTGCGCTGGGCCTTGGCGCTCTGCACCTGCTTCTCGCGGCGCTCGCGCTCCTGCCTCCTGCGCTCGCGGCGCTCCCTGCGGGCGCCGTCGTCCCTGTCATAGAAAATGTCGTCTGTATAGTTGCTCAAAGCGCTTTCCTTCTACTCTATGCCTTTTTTGCCCTTGCGTATGGGCGAGGGCAAGACGACGGTGATCTTCGTGCCTACGCCCTCCTGGCTCTCGGCCTCGATGCGGCCCTTGTGCTCGTCCACTATCTGGCGGGTGATCGCGAGGCCCAGTCCGGTGCCGCCCATTGCGCGCGAGCGGGCCTTGTCCACCCTGTAGAATCTCTCGAATATGCGGGGCAGCGCGCTCTGCGGGATGCCTATGCCGGTGTCCTGCACCGAGACGCGGACCTCGTAGTCCTTCTCGGTGATGTCCACATCGATGTGGCCGCCCTCCTCGGTGTACTTGATCGCGTTGGAGAGTATGTTCATGATGACCTGCTCCATGCGGTCGCGGTCGAGCATCGCGCGCACGTCGCCCTCGATGTCGTAGAGCGTGTTGATCGTCAGGTTCTTCTGCTTAGCCGTGAGCTCGACCTTCATGATCGCCATGTTCACGAGGACGACGATGTTGCTCTCCTTCATGTTCATGGGCTCCTGCTTGTGATCGAGCCTGGAGAGCTGCAGCAGGTCCTTGACGAGGCGGTTCATGCGGTCCGCCTCCTTGTCGACGATCTGCAGGAAGTTCATCGCGGTGTCGCGGTCGTCGATCGCCCCGTCGAGCAGGGTCTCGGTGTAGCTCTTTATGTTCGTGAGCGGGGTCTTCAGCTCGTGCGAGACGTTCGCGACGAAGTCGGTCTGCATGTCCTCGAGCTTCTGCCGCTCGGTGATGTCCTGCATGATGATGATTATGCCTATGTCCCCGCCGGTCTCGTCCTTGAAGCGGTCGAAGCGTATCGCGTATACGCTGTCTTCCCCGAAGGAGAACACCGCCTGCCCGCCGCCCTCAGCCGAGTGCTCGGTGATGTTGGCCAGAGACAGCTCGTCGCTGAGGCTTCCGAAGATCTCGTCGTAGGACTCGCCCTCGAGCTCGGCGTCCTTCCCGAGGCGCAGCATCCTGCGCGCCGCGGGGTTCACGTGCATTATCCTTCCGTCCAGGTCGGTCGCGATGAGCCCGTCGGCCATGTACTGGAGTATGGTCCCGAGCTTGTTCTTCTCGCCGTTGATCTCGGTTATGGTCTCGTCGAGCTTCTCCCGGAGTATGTTGAACATCTCCGCGAGCCGCCCTATCTCGTCGTCGCTCTTGACCGGGACCTCGATGTCGAAGTCGCCCTCGGACATCCTGACCACCGTCTCGGTGACGTCGTTGATGGGCTCGGTGATGCTCCTCGCGAGCAGGAAGCTCAGGAACACCGTGACGAGCAGCGCGACTGCTATGGCGCGCACGCAGATGAGGCGGCTCCTCGCCATGAAGCTCTCGATGCTCGAAAGGTCGGCGCGCACGTAGACCACTCCGGAGGGATCGCCGCCGTCAGCCGGCTTGATGACGTAGCAGAAGTTCTTGACCGGGATCTCGCCCGAGCTGCCCGTGCTCTCCGACGGCTCGCCGCTCACGAGCGAGCTCACGATTATGTCGCTGTCGAAGACCTCCGACGCGCTGCGCCCCATGAGGGTGCGGTTGGTCGAGGCGAGTATCTCGAGCCTGCGGCTTACGATGGATATCTCCTGGGTGAAGCCACTCGTCCAGCTGTCGTCGAACATGTGCTGGATGACGCTCGACTGGTCCTCCAGATCGTCGTACATCCCGAGCGTCTCGGTGATGTTGCTCTCCGCGATAACCTTGTCGATGTTGCTGCCGAGCGTGCTGTACTGGTACTTTTCGATGCGGTCGAGCAGGAAGACGGACATTATGGCCATGGCAATAAACACCAGCATAAAATATATGATGGCGATGCGATAGCTTATGCTGCTGCGCCTGCTCCTCTTCATCCGCTGTGCTCCCGCGCCCTGCCCGCCTGCGGGCGGCGCCTCATGATCCTACGGCCTTCTGAAATAGTAGCCTATGCCGCGTCTGGTGAGTATGTATTTGGGGTCGCTCGGATCGTCCTCGATCTTCTCGCGAAGCCTCCTGACGGTGACGTCCACGGTGCGGATGTCGCCGTAATACTCGTAGCCCCAGACCTCCTCGAGCAGCTGCTCGCGGGAGAAGACCCTCTCCTCCCTCTCGGCGAGGTACTTGAGCAGCTCGAACTCCCTGAGCGTGAGCTCGAGGATCTCGCCGTTCTTGCGGACCTGGTAGCGGTTCATATCGATCTCGAGCCCCGAGAAATCCTTGACATCCGAGCTCTCCGCGGCCTTGGCGGCGAGCTGGTCGCTGCGGCGTATGTTCGCCTTGATCCTCGCGATGAGCTCCCTCATGCCGAAGGGCTTGGTGATGTAGTCGTCGGCGCCGAGCTCGAGCCCGAGCACCTTGTCGACCTCCTCCTCCTTGGCGGTGAGCATGATGATGGGCACCGAGCTGGTCTCGCGCACCCTCTTGCAAACCTCGAAGCCGTCGAGCCTGGGGAGCATGATGTCGAGCAGTATGAGGTCGAAATCCCCCGCGAGCGCCTTGTCGAGGCCCTCCTGGCCGTCGAAGGCCTGCTCGCACTCGTAGCCCTCCTTCTTGAGGTTGAACTTGATGATGTCCGAGATGGACATCTCGTCTTCGATTATCAGTATCTTTTTTGCATTTTCGTCTGTGGGCATCGCTGTCCTCCCGTACCGAAAAACGGCAACGTTAAAACCGTTGAAAACATTCTTTTTCAAATTAAGAATATATCATACATGAAGTAAATAGTCAAAATGCGCGGGGCTTGATCAAACCGAGGCGACCGGCATCTGAAACCCCTGTCTCTCCGTTTCAGAGGATGGTGAAGCGGGGACCCTCACAGAGTATCTTCCCCTCGCGGACGAGCCGGTGTATCTCCACCGACAGGCCGCTGCGGTCGACGCCGAGGAATTCGGCCAGCTCCTGGCGGTCGAACGGTACGGTAAAGCTGTCCGAGCCGCTGCGCGTCCTCTGCTGCTGAAGAAACATCAGAAGCTTGTCTCTGGTCCTGCGCCTTGAGATGACCTCTATGCGCTGATCGAAGAGGAACATCTTACCCGCGACGAGCCGCAGAGCGTTCCTCGTGAGCCGGGGATCGGCGAGTATCGCTTCCGCAGGGATCACGAGCACTTCGCAGTCCTCCGCCGCGCGTATGTCCACAGACAGTCTTTCCGCGCCAGAGAACGCGAAGGCTTCCGCAAAGAGCTCCCCTTCCCTGAGCACGGCGAATATGTTGCGGTTTCCCGAGAGATCGAGCTTTTCAACGCGGACGCTGCCGCTGATCACCAGCCCGAAGCAGTCCGCCGGATCGCCCTCGGACATGATGCGGGATTCCTGCGGGAAGACATGCCGCTTGCAGCGGCTGGAGAATATGATGCGGTCGATATCCGCCGCTCCGAGGGAAGAGAACAGCGGGTGATCGTAAAGAGCTTTCAACATGGATCATCCTTCGCCGGGTCATACCGGGCCAAACGCGGTTCAAACTCGCGATGTTGAATTTTCAACATACGCAGGTCCAAGTATAGAGTATGATTGGTCTGAATTCAAGCGGCAGCCTGCGGGACGGGCTGCATCCGGGAAAGGAGTGAATCTATGGCTATACTGGAACTCATACGCTTTAGCGGCGCGCACGCGGACATGCAGAAGATGGTGGATGAATTCACCGGGAGCGGCAGCCTGAAAAAGGTCTCTGAAGAAAAAGGCTGCGTATATTACCGCTTTTACTTTTCTGCGGAGGATGATGACTGCCTGCTGCTGACCGAGAAATGGGAAGACCGGGCAGCGCTCGACGCGCATCACGGGACCCCCATGATGGCTGAGCAGCTCGATCTGATCAAAAAATACGGGCTCAAGCTGGAGGTGGAGAGCTACGAGCTGTAGACCCGTGCAGGCGTGAGCAAAGCTACAGGATAAAAAACAGACCCCGCGGCTGAGCCTTGGGGTCTGCCTTTTTATAAATGTCTGCAGTCTGCCGGAGATACCATGCATCTCCGCCGGACAGCGGCGCTTTACATGGTGTAATTGTCGAAGTATCCCTGGATCCAGATGATCGGGGTGCCCTTGTCTCCGCTTCCGGAGGTCAGGTCGCAGAGGGAGCCGAGCAGGTCGGTGAGGCGCCTCGGGGTGGTGCCCTCGGAGGCCATGTTGCCCTTCAGGTCGGCGTCCTTCTTCTTGATGGCCTCGGAGATCGCCTCCTTGAGG
>JAEENW010000193.1 GCA_016283945.1 Bacillota bacterium | reverse complement strand
TCGGCTGCAGGATGGGCTGCTCCTTCTGCCCCTCGACCATAGGCGGAAAGCTCAGGGACCTCAAGGCCTGGGAGATGCTCGACGAGTTCCTCGTCTGCCAGGAGCGCTCAGGCCTTAAGCTCAACCACCTCGTGCTCATGGGCATAGGCGAGCCATTTGACAACTACGCCAACCTCTGCGAGTTCCTGAGGCAGATCCACGACCCCAAGGGCCCGGGCCTCAGCTACCGGAACATCACGGTCTCGACCTGCGGGCTCATCCCGGGGATAGCTGACTTCGCGAGGGACTTCCCCCAGGTGAACCTGGCGGTATCACTGCACGCGTCGGACCAGGAGGAGAGGGAGAAGCTCATGCCGGTCGCGAAGGCCTACAGGCTGCCCGAGCTCATGGACGCCTGCAGGAGCTACACCGAGGCTACCGGAAGGCGCATAAGCTTTGAATACACGCTCATAGCGGGCAAGAACGACAGCGAGGAGGACGCCGCGAGGCTCGCGAGACTGCTGCGAGGCATGCTCTGCCATGTCAACCTCATAAGGCTCAACCCCGTCAGGGAGACCGGCCTGAGGAGCGCGGAGCAGGGCAAGGCGCAGGCCTTCAGGGACTATCTCGAGTCCCACGGGGTCCCCGCGAGCATAAGGCGCACCCTCGGGCAGGACATAGACGCCGCCTGCGGGCAGCTCAGAAAGAAGATGGGGCAGGACTCCTGAAGTTCCGGGCGCGGAGCTGAGGCGTCCCCGGAGCCGCGGCGCTCCCGGATGGGGAGCCTCGCGCGGCGGAATTAAAAAATCTTTAGGCTTGAAGTGAAGCCCTCCAGCATATATAATCTAATCAGCAAAGACGCGCTATGAGCACTCAAATGATAGCTGCGCAGAAGGGAGGCGGTTCCGTTGGTTAAACTGGTAATAGGTCACAAGGGTACCGGAAAAACTAAAAAGATGATCGACATGGCGAATTCCAGCCTCGACCATGTCAATGGAAGCGTTGTATTTATCAACAAGAATCACAGACTGATGTACGATCTCAAGTATCGTATCCGCGTCATCTGCATGGAGGATTTCGAGCAGATCACGAATATCGATGAGTATATCGGTTTTATTTTAGGCATCATCAGCCAGGATCACGACATCGAGCAGATCTACATCGACAGCATCCTCAGGCACGCGGGCGTCAAGCTCGAGGACCTCGACAGCTTCTTCGCCAGGCTGTCCCAGATCTCCGAGGCCTTCGGTCCCGAGTTCATCGTCAGCGTGAGCGCCGACAGGGAGCAGATCGAGGACATCGTAAAGAAGTACGAGATACTGAACTAGGATCCCGGCGTCCTCATTTTCCGTGGGAGAAAATGTCAGGCGCGTATATCCTGAGCGTGAAATAATACAGCCCCGCCTTCACGGCGGGGCTTTTTACGTGCACATAAGCGGGTTTTCGCGTCGGCTCAGGCGCTTCCGGGAGCGCTCGGCGGGATCAGGCGCCCTGAGGCGGGGCCTCTTCCTCCTTCTCCTCTTCACGCTCGATCTTCCGGAGGAACACGACGAAGAAGAATATCGCGGTGACGCAGCAGAGCATGTCCGCTATCGGGGTCGCCCAGACGACGCCGAAGACAGGCTTCACGCGCCTGAGTATGAACATCAGTGGGATGTCGAGTATCCCCTTTCTCATCAGTGCGAGCATCAGCGAGGTGAAGGCGTGCCCCGTAGCCTGGAAGAAGGAGATGAAGCCGTAGGCGCATGCGGAGAAGGGCCCGCCGAGGCAGAGGATCGTTAGGAAGCTCACGCCGTAGCCGTGGGAGGCGACGCCGCTGTCTATGAAGATGCCGATGAGCTGAGGCGCGAAGCTGAGCGAGATCAGCGCGCAGAGCAGGGCGATGGAGACCTCCGTGATCTCGGAGATCAGTATGGTCTTTTTCATCCGGCCGTAGTTCTTCGAGGCGTAGTTGTAGGCGATGAGCGGGAGCACCCCCTGGGAGATGCCCCTCGCGATGCTGTGAGCGAGCATGTTGACCTTCTTCGCGACTCCTATTCCGGCCTGCATGCTCAGACCGGCGAGGGACATGAGCTTGTCGAGCACAGCGTAGGAGATGTTCTCGCAGAGGGTCATGAGGCAGGCGGGAAGGCCGACGCTTATGACTTCGCCGGGTATGCCGTCCCTGAGCATGGCGGCGTCCGGTACGAAGCTGAGGACGGAGACCCTTCTGCGCCTTCTCATCAGAACGATGTAGTAGCAGAGCGAGATGATGTTGGAGAGCATGGTCGCTGCCGCGGCTCCGGTCGCCTCCATGCCCCTTGGAAGTATCACGAACATGAAGAGGGGGTCGAGCAGCATGTTGAGCACGCCTCCGAGCATGATGCCGACGCTCGCCTCGAAGGAGCGGCCCTCAGATCTGATCATGTGGGCGAAGAAGGACGCCAGGGCGGTCGGGACCGCGCCCATGATGACGGCATAGCTCATGTAGCCGGAGGCGTAGACGTGGACGTCGCGGTGCGTGCCGCCGAGCGCGTCGATGAAGCTGTCCTTCATCAGGATGGCTCCGAGCATGTATATTATTGCAACACAAAAACAGCCCCAGAAGGAAAAAGCGGAGGAGAGGCGGGCATGGTCCGCCTCCTTGCGTCCGAGAGCTCTCGAGACGGCGCTCGATCCTCCCACGCCAAAAAGATTGGCTATGGCCGAAAGAAACATGAACGCGGGCATGCATATGGTGACCGCGGTCAGCATGGCGTCGCTGTCGGTGAGCCCGACGAAGTACGCGTCGGCCATGTTGTAGATGACCAGTATGATCTGGGACGCTACGGCGGGGAGCGCGAGCTTGACGACAGCGCTTCCCACAGGCAGCTCCTCAAAGATCTTTTTCTGTCTGCTAAGGTCTTCCATAAATAAATATTAACTATTTATTCATGAAAGAACAACAACAAAACTTCGATAAAATGTGAAATTCAGTAAATGGTTCTAGAATCATACTCGATAGACAGGGAGTCTATGCGGCTTCTTGTTATATCCGCGGCCTCCTTCTCGCTGTCGCAGGCTATGAAGCCCCGCCCCGAGCGCGCGGCGCAGAAGGGGAAGCTGCCGGAGCCCGCATAGAAGTCCGCAGTCATGCCTCCGGGAGGAGCGAAGCTCGCCAGGAGCAGCTCCATGAGCTTCTCCGGCTTCTGGGTCGGATAGCCCGTGCGCTCGCCCGAGCTCCTTCCCACCATGTCGAGATTGAGGACGTCGCGGTGGTTCACCATGGTGTACCAGCCTCCCTCGTCCTCGAACTCCTCGACTCCCTTGAAGCGGTAGGGCTTGCCGCCGCGGTTGTAGGACTTCTCCTTCTGCGGCTTGAAGTACCAGCTTTTGCCCTTTGAATAGACCAGTATGTTGTCGTGCTTCTTCGCGAAGCTCTTCTTCGAGGCGCCGCCGGAGCGGTAGCACCAGACGAGCTCGTTGACGAAGTTCCGGTAGCCGAAGATACGGTCCATCTCCACCTTGACGTAGTGAACCGCGTGCCAGTCGAGGTGTACTGCTATGGTCCCTGTGGGAGCGAGCATATCCCTCATCAGGGCTATCCTGGAGCCGAGCTCTGATAGATACTCCTCCATGCCTCCCTTCCAGACGTCGCTGTAGGCTCCGTAGCCCGAGCCTGTGAAGTAGGGCGGGTCTATGTATATGAAGTCGACGCTCTCCCCGCGCCCCTCGGAAAGGAGCGCCTCGAGCGCCTTCAGGTTGTCTCCCTGGATAATGATGTCGCGGCCCTTCATGCCGATCGTGTCCCTCCGCGTCCGGCCGCGCATGGCCGGTATCTGCTGACGGCCCTGAAAGCGGGCCCTGAAACCGAAATTTTGTATATTATAGCACAAAAAATAGCGGCGCATCAGTGCCGTATTGTGCTATACTGTTTGCCTATGGAGGTAAACGGATTTGAATATATATCTTGACCTTTTCCTGACCTTCTCGAGGGTCGGAGTCCTGACCTTCGGCGGCGGCATGGCGATGCTTCCCATGCTCCAGAAGGAGGTCGTCGAGAAGAAGCACTGGGCGACCGAGAGCGAGATCCTCGACTAC
>JAEENW010000192.1 GCA_016283945.1 Bacillota bacterium | reverse complement strand
GATGGGCCCCGGGGGAAGCCCCTTGTTCGTGTAGCTGTTGTAGGGAGAGCTTATGAGCGTGTCCTCGTTCGTGAGCAGCGCCTTGGCCTCCCCCAGGATGTACTGCTGGGTCGCGTCGATCTGAAGCGGCATGCCGATCTCGAGTCTGTTCATGATGACGCCGGCGACCCTCGCCCTCTCGGAATCCTCCCTGGTCTCGCGCTCGACGAGGCTGGCTATCGTGAGTATCTCCCTGAGGCTCCTTCCGGAGTCCCTGAGCTTCGCCCTCATCTCCTCGTCGAAGACCTTCTCAAACTGCCCGAGCATGCGCTTCACCGCGCCCTCGGCTCCGCTCCCCGCGTAGATCTCGTAGGTCTCTGGATAGAGGAAGCCCTCGAAGCGGTTGGCTTTGGCGCTGACCGCGCCGGTGGGATCCCCGTATTCAGAGCGCAGCTCGTCCGCGAAGAAGTACTCTGAGGCGTCAAAGCTCTCGAGGCAGCTGTAGAGCTCGCTCTCGGAAGCGATGATCCCGTCCTGCACGAGCTTCTCCGCGGTGCCCCTGACGCTGAGCCCTTCAGGTATGGTAAATCTGGCGGTCTCCCTCCTGGCGTCCTGGAGCTCCGCCATTATCTCTTCCATGGTCATGGACGGCGAGAGCAGGAAGGTGCCCGCCTGATAGCTCGGCCCGAGTCCGAGCAGCTTGGTCTTCTTCGCGAAGACGTCGCCGCTCTCTATGAGGCCGGCGGCCTCGAGATCCCTCCCTATGGTGTTGTAGCCGCTGCCGCGCTCTATGGTGAACTCGACGACCGACTTATCGCCCGGCCTGAAGGCCTCGTTGAAGTTCTTCCACGAGTTGACCTTGTAGAAGGCGAAGCCTCCCGCGGCCAGCGCGAACATTATAATCAGGGCTAAGAACCTTAACCCTGATCTCTTTTTCTTCGATTTGTCCACTGAGTCTTAGCCCCTGCCCAGATACTCTCCGGTCCTGGTGTCGATCTCGATCATCTCTCCCTCTTCGATGAAGATGGGGACCTGGACGACAGCTCCGGTCTCGACGGTGGCCGCCTTGGTGACGTTGGTCGCGGTGTTGCCCTTGACGCCCGGCTCGGTCTCGATGACCTTCAGCACGACGTTGTTGGGAGCCTCGACGGAGAAAGCCTTGCCGTCGAAGAACCTGATCGTGACGATGTCGTTCTCCTTGATGTACTTGATGGGGTCCTCGACCTGCTCATAGGTGAGGGGCACCTGCTCGTAGGTGTCCTGATCCATGAAGTACCAGAAGTCGCCGTCGTTGTAGAGGTACTGCATCATCTTGGTGACGATCTCGGCGTTGTCGAACTTGTCGTTCGGGTTGAACGCCTCTTCCCTGGTGGCTCCGGTCAGGATGTTCCTGTACTTGGTGCGTACGAAGGCCGCGCCCTTGCCCGGCTTGACGTGCTGGAAGTCGATCACTACGAACGGATCGCCGTTCATGATGAAGGTAACTCCTTTTCTGAAATCGCCTGCGTAAACCATTTATTCCTCCAATGATATTTATAGGATTATCAAATTCTTTTCAGCGTCAACAAGGTTGATTATACCAAAGTCCTTGATGATTGCCAAGTCTTCAATTCTGACTCCGAAGCGGCCCGGGAGATAGATGCCCGGCTCTATGGAGACGACCGCGTTCTCCGGGATGATCCCGTCGTACTTCTGGTTGAAGCGGGGTCCCTCGTGGATGAAGAGCCCTACCCCGTGTCCAAGGCTGTGGCCGAAGCGGTCGCCGTAGCCCGCCTCCGCGATGACGTCCCTGGCAAGAGCGTCGCACTCCCTGCCGGTGAGTCCGGCGTGGATCTTCTCGCAGGCGTTGAGCTGGGCCCTGAGCACGATGTTGTAGACGTCGATCATGTCCTGAGTCGGCTTGCCGACCGCGACCGTCCTGGTCATGTCGGAGCAGTAGCCCTCGCAGATGCAGCCGTAGTCCATGGTGACGAACTCGCCGGACCGGATGATCTTGTTGTCCGGGGTGCCGTGCGGCATGGAGGTCTTGGCTCCGCTGATCGCTATGGTGTCGAAGGACAGGCCCTCGGCGCCGCGCTTCTTCATCTGGTACTCGATCTCGGCGGCGAGCTCAAGCTCGGTCATGCCCGGCTTCAGGAAGCCGCAGATGTACTTGAAGGTGTCGGAGCCTATCTGAGAGGCCTTCCTCAGGAGCTCGAGCTCCTGCTCGTCCTTGACGTCCCTGAGCGCCTCGACCAGCCCGCTGACGGGCTTGAAGCTCTTGCCCTCCAGCTTCTGGAACTCGAGGTACTGGCTGAGCGGAAGGTAGTTCAGCTCTATGCCGACGGTCCTCTCCTCCCTGCCTTTGATGAAGTCCATGAGCCCGTGGCCCGCCGCGGTCTCGTAGAAGCTGAGCCATCCGCTCATCGACTGGGCCATCTCCTCGTACCTGAAGTCGGTGATGATCCAGGCCTCCTCCGGCGTGATGTAGAGACTGCAGTCGTTGCCCTTCTTGCCGGTGAAGTACGAGACGTTAGCGTTGCTGTTGAGGAAGAGAGCGTCGATGCCGTTCTCCGCGAAGGAAGCCCTGAGCTTCTCTATCCTCTGTGCGTATCTGTTCATTTTCCTCATCTCCTATTTGACCGCGTCGCCTATGATCCCGTAGATGTCCGCGACGATCTGAGAGAATGCCATCTCGGACTGAAGGTATTCCGCGGCGAGCGGATCCTGCAGCACGATGCCGTAGAGGGACTGGTACTGCTGCATCTCCTCGTCGGAGGGCTTCTCGCCGGTCATCATCCTCGCCTGCATCTGCATGCTCTTCTCCTGAAGGTCCGCGATCATCTTGGAGAGCTGCTCGTTGGAGTCGAGCTTGGCCTTGGCGGCCTTGTAATTCTTGAACTGATCGGTCTCCTTGAGGGACCTAACCAGCTCATGGGCTATATCGTATACGTTCTGCATATCGATCACCTCCGAATGCTAAACTTTCATGACTATCGGAAGCACCACAGGGTACCTCTGCAGCGTATCGTTGACGTATCTTCTGACCGCGTTCTTGCAGATCGCCCTCAGCTCGGGTATGCCGGTGATCCCGGCGCGCCCGGCCTTCTCGAGCGCCTTCTCCACGGCCTCCTTGGAGCCCTTGAGGAAGTCTCCGTACTCCTTCATGTAGGTGAAGCCTCTGGTGTGCATCTCGGGACCGGCCAGAAGCTCGTTGGTCTGCGAGTCGAAGACCACCGACACGGTGATGACTCCCGCCTCCGCGAGGCCCTTTCTCTCGCTGAGCACCACGGCTCCGACGTCGCCGACGCCCAGGCCGTCGACCATGACCTCTCCGACCGTTACGGTCTCGGGGAGTATCGCGGCCTTGTCCCTGGTGAGCTCGACCACCGAGCCGTTCTGCGCGCTCAG
>JAEENW010000191.1 GCA_016283945.1 Bacillota bacterium | reverse complement strand
GGAGGAAGGCTGCCCTGCGCTCTGATCAGCCTGAGCCGGCGCCTGGGGAGGCGCAGCTGCCTGCGCGTAGGCCGGGCTTCTGCCCGCTCCCTTGGGATTCCTCTCGAGCTCGCTCCTGATGGCTCCCTCGGAGACCCCGTACTGCGTCGATAATTTCTTTATGTAAATATCCGCTTCGACCGGGGGCAGAGTCCTCAGGACGTCCACCGCGGCCTTGAAGAATCTGACGCTTCCCTGCGTGTCGCTTACGTCGTATTTTCTCGCTATGAGCGAGAACCTGTAGTCCACGTCGGGCATGGCCTTGCGCTCTATAAGATCCAGGAAGGCGTCCCTTCCGTGCTTCTTGACGTACTCGTCGGGATCCTTTCCGTCGTCCACGTGCAGCACCCTGACCTCGACTCCGGCGTTCCTGAGCACGTCTATCCCCCTGAGCGCGGCCTTGATGCCTGCGGCGTCGGCGTCGTAGCAGAGCACCACCTTCTTCGTGTAGCGCGCCAGCAGCTTCGCCTGCTCGTCCGTGAGCGCCGTCCCGAGGGACGCCGCGACGTTCCTGACGCCGCTCTGATAGAGGCTGATCACGTCCATGTAGCCCTCGACGAGTACAGCGTAGCCCTCCTTCTGGATCTCCGTGCGGCTCAGGTTGAGGCCGTAGAGATTGTCCTTCTTGCGGAAGATCACGGATTCGTCCGAGTTGAGGTATTTAGGCTCCTCGTCCTTTATGATGCGGCCGCCGAAGCCTATTATCTTGCCCTGCGTGTTGATGATGGGGAACATCACCCTGTCGCGGTATTTGTCGTAGAGGCGCTTTCCGTCCCTGGCCGAGACCTTGCAGAGCCCGATCTCCTTCATGAGCTCGCGGTCGACTCCCTGCCTGAGCAGGGCCTCCGTCATGCTTCCCCATTCGCCGTCGGCGAAGCCCAGGCCGAAGGTCTTGATGGTCTCGTCGCTGATCCCGCGGCCGCTGATGTAGGCGTAGCCCGGGCAGCCGGGCTTTATGAGCTCCTTGAAGAAGAACCTCGCGGCCTTCGTGTTCACGTCGTAGTAAGGCTCGCGCCTCTTGCCCTGGCGGGCGAACTCGGTATCGATCTGAATGCCGTACTGCGCGGCGAGCTTCTCCACGGCCTCGGGGAACTCGAGATTGTAGTAGCGCATCGTGAAGGTGATCGCGTCGCCGCCGGCTCCGCAGCCGAAGCAGTGGAAGGTCTGCCTGCTCTCAGACACCATAAAGGACGGCGTCTTCTCCTTGTGGAACGGGCAGCATCCCGCCCAGTTGCTTCCCGACCTCTTGAGCGGGACCACCGGGGAGATGATATCCACAATATTGCACCGGCTCTTGATCTCTTCAACTGCGCTCGAATACGATCTCTGCGGCATAAATACCTCCATGACAATAGTTATACGCAGAGAAAGAGGATTTTCCTTTTTTTTGCCCCGGCTCTACAGCTTCCACGCCTCCGGGACGAACCTGTCCTCGTAGAGCTTGACGGCGTAGCGGTCCGTCATGCCCGCGATGAAGTCCTTGACCGCCTCCCTGCAGCCGTCCCTCTCGATGATGGCGCTGTACTCGGAGGGAAGCTCCTCCGGGCGCTCCAGGTAGAAGCCGTAGAAGGTCCTCATGAGCTGCTCTATCTTGAACATCTCGGCGGGCTTCTTGACGAGGGTGCTGTTGTAGACCTGCTCGAACATGAAGTCCCTGAGCTCGTCCATGACCCTGGCAGCGTCCGCGGACTGGGCTATATCGCCCTTCCCGCGGCTGTTCTCTATGACGTCCTTTACGAGGCTGTCTATGCGCCCTCCATGGGTCGTCCCGAAGAGCTCGTTCGAATCCCTCGGGATGTCGGAGGCGCTTATGATGCCCGCACGCACCGCGTCGTCGATATCGTGGTTGATGTAGGCTATGCGGTCAGAGAGCCTGACCACCCTTCCCTCGAGGGTGAACGGTATGCCGGGTCCCGAGTGGTTGACTATGCCGTCCCTGACCTCCGCGGTGAGGTTGAGGCCTGCCCCGCTCTGCCTGCGCTCGAGCACGTCCACGACCCTCAGGCTCTGGACGTTGTGGCTGAAGCCGCCTGGATGTATCTCGTTCAGGTAGAACTCCCCGGCGTGGCCGAAGGGAGTGTGCCCGAGGTCGTGCCCCAGGGCGATCGCCTCGGTGAGGTCCTCGTTGAGGCCGAGCGCCCTGCTTATGGTCCTGGAGATCTGCGAGACCTCGAGGGTGTGGGTGAGCCTCGTCCTGTAGTGGTCGCCCTCAGCCGCCATGAAGACCTGGGTCTTGTGCATGAGGCGCCTGAAGGCCTTGGAGTGGACGATCCTGTCGCGGTCGCGCTGGAATACCGTGCGTATCGCGCACTCCTCCTCGGGGATGAGCCTTCCGCGGCTCTCGCGCGCTTTGCAGGCGGCGCCCGTCAGTATGCGGTATTCGAGCTCCTCGCGCTCTTCCCTTATGTTCATAGCTCACCTCCGAAGGATCCCGAGGACTCAGCGCTCACGCCGTCGGTGGAGCCGAAGCCTCCGCGCCTCTCGCCCCCGGCGCTGTCGTCCTCAGTGATCCCGTAGGGGACGAAGACGCCCTGCGCGAAGGCCTTTCCCGCGGGTACGAAGAGCTCCTTCCCCTCGCGGGAGTCGTTGGTTATCTTGATCTTGATGTGCCCCTCGTTGTCGGCGAAGTAGTAGTCCTGATCTATGACGCCGACGGTGTTGTCGAGCTGCAGGCGGTATTTGAAACCGAGCCCCGAGCGCGGGACTATGAGCAGCACCCAGCCGTCGGCCATGCGGCAGCGCAGGCCTGTCTCGACCAGGGCGCTCTCGCCCGGAGCGAGCCTTATGTCCGAGGGCGCCTTGAAATCGTAGCCCGCCGAGCCCGCCGTAGCGCGGGCCGGCAGCTCGGCGCTCTCAAAGCCCGTGACCCTCTCGAATCTCGCGATCCTCTGCATGATAAGTCCTCCCGAAAAGCCGAACGGGCCCCTCCGCGCCTGAAGCGGCGCGGGGCGGGCCCGCTTTTGATCGTTTATATCCTCTGTGCGCAGCTGTCTCTTCGCATCCGGTCAGCGTTCGGACTGAGACTACTGCTCTTCCTCTACGTCGGCAGCCTTGATGATCGGGTGATCCTCGAGGCCGATCCTGGTGAGGTTGACCCTGTTCTGGTCGTCGATCTCGAAGCACTTGACGGTGACTCTGTCGCCGATGCCGAGAACGTCCTCGACCTTGCCGATCCTGCGCTTGGAGATCCTGGAGATGTGCAGGAGTCCGTCCTTGCCGGGCAGGACCTCGACGAAGGCTCCGAAGTTCATGAGCCTGACGACCTTGCCCTCGTAGACCTCTCCGACCTCGACCTCCTTGACGAGCATCTCGACCTCGCGCTTGGCTGCCTCTGCGGCGGCGAGGTTCGGGCTGCTGATGTATACCATTCCGTCGTCGTCGATGTCGACCTCGGCGCCGGTCTTGGCGATGATGCCGTTGATGGTCTTTCCGCCGGATCCGATGACTATCCTGATCTTATCGACGGGAACCTGCATTGAGATGATCCTCGGAGCGTACGGAGAGAGCTCCTTCCTGGGCTCGGGGATCTCGTCGAGCATCTGCTGCATGATCCACATGCGGCCTTCCTTGGCCTGCTTGAGGGCCTGGGAGAGGATCTCTCTGGAGAGGCCGTGGACCTTGATGTCCATCTGGATGGCGGTGACGCCCTCGGAGGTACCGGTGACCTTGAAGTCCATGTCTCCGAGGAAGTCCTCCATGCCCTGGATATCGGAGAGGATGGCCATCTTGGAGCTTCCGTCGGGCTCGACCCTCTCGATGAGTCCCATCGCGATGCCCGCTACGGGCGCCTTGATGGGTACGCCGGCGTCCATCAGAGCGAGAGTGGAGCCGCAGGTGGAAGCCATGGAGGAGGAACCGTTGGACGAGAGGACCTCGGACACGACTCTGATCGCGTACGGGAACTCCTCAACGCTCGGGAGCACGGGCAGGAGCGCTCTCTCGGCGAGCGCGCCGTGACCGATCTCTCTCCTGCCGGGGCCTCTCATGGGCTTGGCCTCGCCGGTGCAGTAGCCGGGGAAGTTGTACTGGTGGAGGTATCTCTTCTCGGTCTCTTCCCCGAGTCCCTCGATGACCTGGGCGTCAGCCACGGGAGCGAGAGTAGCTACGGAGAGAACCTGGGTCTGTCCTCTCTTGAAGAGGCCGGTGCCGTGGGTCCTGGGAAGGACTCCGGTCTCGGTCCATACCGGCCTGATCTCGTTCAGCGCGCGGTTGTCCGGACGGATGCCCTCGTCGAGGATCATGCTCCTGACCTGCTCCTTGGTGATGTTGTAGAGGACCTGGTCGATGTCCTTGGCGCCCTCGGGATAGATCTCCGCGAAGTGCTCCTTGGTCTCCTTCTCGACCGCGTCCATGTTGTCGAGGCGCTCGAGCTTGTCCTTGGTGAGGATGGCGTCGTGCATCTTGGCGACGGCGTACTCGCGGACGGCGGCGTCGATCTCCTCGGCCGGCTTCCAGAGCTCGATCTCCATCTTGGGCTTGCCGATCTCGGCGACGATGCCGTTGATGAACTCGACGATCTTCTTGATCTCCTCGTGTCCGTAGAGGATGGCCTCGAGGATGACGTCCTCGGGGACGATCTGGGCGCCCGCTTCGACCATCATGATGGCCTCGCCGGTGCCGGCTACGTACATGTTGATGTCGGATACCTTGCGCTGCTCGAGCGTGGGGTTGATGATGAAGTTGCCGTCGACTCTTCCGACGATGACGGAGCCGGTGGGGCCGTCCCAGGGGATGTCGGAGGTGGCCAGCGCGATGGAGGATCCAACCATGGCGCAGAACTCGGGCGGGCAGTCCAGGTCGACGCTCAGAACGGTAGCGGTGACCTCGACGTCGTTATAGAAGCCCTTCGGGAAGAGCGGGCGCAGGGGTCTGTCCATGAGCCTGGAGAAGAGGATGGCCTGGTTGGAGGCTCTGCCCTCTCTCTTGATGAAGCCGCCGGGGAACTTTCCTACGGCGTACATCTTCTCCTCGTAGTCGCAGGAGAGCGGGAAGAAGTCGATGCCCTCTCTGGGTGACTTGGACATGCAGGCGGTGCAGGATACGACGGTGTCCCCGTAGCTTACTACGGCCTGTCCGTTGGCCTGCTCGGCGACCTTGCCTACCTCGACCTCGAGGAGCCTGCCGCCTACAGCCATCCTGTAGGTCTTGTAATCGGTGAATCTCATTTCTTGCTTTTTCCTTTCGCTTTGAAAAGGTCCGGCTTGACAGTTCAAGGCATTGGAGCTGTCCGATGCCCTCAGTTCTCAAGCCCGGCCTTAACGCAGATAAAGGCGGGGCAAAATGCCCCGCCCATTTGGTGACGGTCTACTTTCTCAGGCTGAGGCGGGAGATCAGCGTTCTGTAGCGCTCGATGTCCTTGTCTCTGAGGTAGGCGAGGAGGTTTCTCCTCTTACCGACCATCTTCAGAAGTCCTCTCCTGGAGTGGAAGTCCTTCTTGTTGAGCTTGAGGTGCTCGTTGAGATCGTTGATCCTGTAGGTGAGGATGGCTACCTGCACCTCCGGGGAACCGGTATCGCCCTCGTGGGTGGCGAAATCCTTGATGATCTCCTGTTTCTTTTCAGTGGTAAGCATTTTTCTTTCTCCTTTTCTGCGATACGCCTCTGCCCGTGAACGCCGCCGGAGCGTCGAACGCCTCAGGCAAGGCAACTCGATTAACCATGAGATTTTAGCACGGAAAACCCGTGAGGTAAAGCCTTTTTTCAGAATTATTCGTTCTTTTCGGCGAGTATTCCGGAAGCCTCGGCAGCGTCCGCGGCTATCTGCGCCTTAAGCTCGTCCAGGCTGCCGAACTTTTTCTCCGGCCTGATCATCGATACGAGCTCGACCGAGATCTTTTTACCGTAAAGTTCCTTGGAATATCCGAAGATATTGACCTCAAGCCCCGCGGAGAAGTTCCCAACGCTGGGCTTGACGCCTATGTTGGAGACTCCGCCAAAGACGCCCTCCTCTCCCTCGATCCTGACCCTCGAGGCGTAGACCCCGAAGGGCGGGAGCTGCAGTACCTCCGGAAGCGGGATGTTGGCTGTGGGAAAGCCCAGGCCGTGCCCGAGCCCCCTGCCG